>LR026962.1:1695384-1826385 GCA_900498215.1 uncultured Paludibacter sp.
GTTGCCTGAATACATAATAACGACAAAAAAATAGAAGTTTTTTTACCGGAACTTCCAACGCTTTATGTCCGAAAATTAGAAAACAGTGTCTTTTTTAACTTTATCACTAAAATGATGTTGATAAAACCACAAAAAAAACAAATCAGCAGACTGTTTTTTTGTTTCAGTTCTGCTGATTTGTTGTATTTAACGAATATCCCTGTAAAAATTCTATTTCTTTATTTAAAATCTTGAAGAAAAATATTGATTATATATCACTCTATTTTGGCATAGTGTATATAAATATTCTATAGTTTTATAAAACAAAAATCCTGANGCAATACAAATTCGTAAATTTGTTTACTGTTACTTCCTTTTAAATTCCACGTATTTTGGCGCGGTTGGAGTATAATCTTCATCATCCCAAAGCGGACTGGTTATCATCAGGTCTGCGCTATATCGGTTACAAGCAATAGGGATATTATGGATCCGGCACTGACGGAGCAACATTTGAATATCCGCCTCGTGCGGATTTGCACTCAAATCGTCAATTAAAAAAACACAAAAATCAATCTGCTTATTTACCACCATAGCAGCAATTTCCGCATCGCCTCCCATTGGACCCGAATTTTTACGTGTAATCTCGGCTTTTATGTCCTTTTTCTTAAATGCATCTTGTATTAATTTTCCTGTGGTACCTGTACAAACGAGCTTATGTTTTGAAAGCATTTCTGCATTAAAAACCGCCCACTCCACCATATCTGCTTTGCGCGCATCATGCGCAACTAAAGCTATTTTCAATTGTTTTTTCACCCTCATGCTATATTAAATTGTCAATAATATTTTTAAGACAAAATTACATTAAATTATTTCAAATTAAAACACCCAATAACAATAAATGAAACACAAAATGATATGGATTGTTTAGATTTAATACATTTTTGTTTTTATTATTCTCTTTGTTCTCTCTTTTCTTTTATCCGAAATTTATGTTTTCTATACTTCATTAAAACGACTAAGCTGCATTATTCTTTGATATTTATTTTAATAACAATTTAATGAATCATTTAAATTTCCTATTTATTTAAAATTAAACAGACTCACTAATCTGTATAGCAAGTCTGTTTATAATTAAAGATTTTTGAATCAGATAACTGAAAGAGTTACTCTTCCAATAATATCTCCATAATAGTACAAGCAGCCTTTGCCACAGGACTTCCCGGTCCGAAAATTGCCGCTACGCCCGATTTATAAAGATAATCATAATCTTGCGCGGGAATTACTCCACCTGCAATTACAATAATGTCCTCACGTCCGAGTTTTTTCAGTTCTTCAATCACTTGTGGCACCAATGTTTTGTGACCTGCAGCCAATGAAGAAACTCCCATTACATGAACATCGTTTTCTACGGCTTGTTTTGCGGCTTCGGCAGGAGTTTGAAACAAAGGTCCCATATCCACATCAAAACCACAGTCGGCATATCCGGTTGCTACTACTTTTGCACCGCGGTCGTGTCCGTCCTGTCCCATTTTGGCAATCATAATACGCGGGCGGCGACCTTCTTTTTTTGCGAATTTATCAGTAAGCTCGCAAGCACGTTTGAAATCCGCATCGTTTTTAGTTCCTTCTGAATACACACCTGAAATTGTTCTGATTGTTGCTTTATAACGTCCTACGACTGCTTCGCAGGCATCTGAAATTTCTCCTAAACTCGCGCGCAGTTTCGCTGCTTCCACAGCTAATTCCAGCAAGTTTCCTTTTCCTGTTTTTGCACATTCTGTAATAGCTTCCAGCGATTTTTTAACGGCTTCGTTGTCGCGAGTTGCGCGAAGTTGCTGTAAACGTTCGATTTGTTGTTTACGAACGGCGGTATTATCCACTTCCAAAATATCAATCGGGTCTTCTTTTTCCAAACGATATTGATTTACACCTACAATTATTTGTTCTCCACTGTCAATGCGCGCTTGAGTGCGTGCGGCAGCTTCTTCAATACGCATTTTTGGAATACCTGTTTCAATTGCAGCCGCCATACCTCCCAATTTTTCTACTTCTTCAATCAACGCCCATGCTTTTTCTGCAATTTCGTTAGTCAATGATTCTACGTAATAAGAGCCAGCCCAAGGATCTACTTCACGACAAATTTCCGTTTCTTGTTGTATATAAATTTGAGTATTACGAGCAATACGAGCCGAAAAATCGGTAGGAAGTGCAATTGCTTCGTCCAAAGCATTGGTGTGAAGCGATTGTGTATGTCCTAAAGCAGCTCCCATTGCTTCTATACAAGTACGACCAACGTTATTGAAAGGATCTTGCTCAGTTAAACTCCATCCGGAAGTTTGTGAGTGTGTACGCAATGCTAATGATTTTGGATTTTTCGGATTAAACTGTTTTACGATTTTTGCCCAAAGCATACGAGCTGCACGCATTTTTGCAATTTCCATAAAATGATTCATTCCTATAGCCCAAAAGAACGACAAACGTGGTGCGAACGAGTCGATGTCCATTCCTGCATTTACGCCCGCGCGAAGATATTCCAAACCATCTGCCAGCGTGTATGCTAATTCTATATCAGCGGTTGCGCCCGCTTCTTGCATATGGTAACCTGAAATCGATATCGAATTGAATTTAGGCATATTTTTGGAAGTATATTCAAAAATATCAGCAATAATTTTCATCGAGAATTTTGGCGGATAAATGTAAGTATTACGCACCATAAATTCTTTCAAAATATCGTTTTGAATAGTTCCTGCCATTTCCTCTAATTTAGCGCCTTGCTCCAATCCTGCATTGATATAAAAAGCAAGCACAGGAAGCACAGCTCCATTCATTGTCATTGAAACGGACATTTTATTCAATGGAATTCCATCAAATAAAACTTTCATATCTTCTACGGAGCAAATGGAAACTCCCGCTTTTCCCACATCTCCTACAACGCGTTCGTGGTCGGCATCGTAACCACGGTGTGTGGCAAGGTCGAATGCGACGGAAAGTCCTTTCTGTCCTGCTGCTAAATTTCGGCGGTAAAAAGCGTTACTTTCTTCAGCGGTTGAAAATCCGGCATATTGACGAATTGTCCAAGGTTGCATTACATACATTGTGCTGTACGGACCGCGCAAAAATGGAGGAACTCCCGCAGCGTAATTTAAGTGCTCTATTCCGTTTAAATCTTCTTTGGTATAAAATGGTTTTACCGGAATCTGTTCCGGAGTAAGCCATGTACTTTCGACAACAGGAGTTTTTTCTGCAGCCGTAAAATTGTTTATATTTATGTCTTTAAAATTCGGTTTCATTTTGTATCGATTGTTAGAACCAAGAGTCAAGATACTTAGACTTTGTCATTAGTTCAAATTAGTCTTAAATTTATATATCATTTTTTGTAACTCTGTAATTTTACTTTGCTTTTCTGCAAGTTTTTGCAAATCAATATATTTCAAATTAAAAGCCACAATTAAAGCTGTTTCAAGTTCCATAGAAGAACCAATAGCCATTTCAAGAAATCTTGCGAAATCCTTGTCGCTTGATTTTGCTGAACCTTCTGCAATATTGAAAGGAATGGAGGTAGCCGCACGTCTTGTCTGTGAAATCAGTCCAAACATCTCTTCTTTTGGATAATCATTTGTTAACAAATAGATTTCAGTTACAAAATCCATCGATTTAATCCATATTTCTAATTTTTTAAAATTATGCATAGTTTCAAAGTCTTGGTTCGTGGTTCTTGTGTCTAATTGTCTTACAGAAGTTTCTCATTAAATCCTTTCAAGGTTTCAAGTACATTTGATTTTACACTAATGAAATGTTCTATTCCTTTTGCTTTTAATTCTTCCATACAAGACGGAGCGCCTGCAACAACAAGTACAGCTTTATCTTTGAGTAAATCATAAGCTTGAGGAGTAAATTCAGCATATTCGTCATCGCTTGAGCAAAGTACAACAATATCGGCTTTCGCTTCCGAAGCTGCTTTTACACCTTCTTCAACCGTTTTGAAACCTAAATTATCGATAATTTCGTATCCGGCGCAAGCAAAGAAGTTGGAAGAGAACTGAGCGCGAGCCAAACGCATTGCCAAATTTCCAATGGTGAGCATAAAAACTTTCGGGCGTTTTCCGCTTTCTGTTGCAAAACGCAATGTTTCAAATTCTTCCGAGCCGCGTACCACGGGTAAAGTTTCAATTGCTCCAGATGTATTATGTGAACCGCAACCGCAAGATTTACTTGCATCCGGCTCCACTTTTTGTGCAGCTGTTTCAGTAAAATTAGGAAATTGATTTGTTCCCAAAAGTACTTCTTTACGGCTTGAAACATTTTTCAAACGTGCGGCGGCTGTGCTTTTTATAGCTTTCTGCACATTATTTGATTTAATTTCAGCAAAAAATCCGCCTTTATCTTCTACTTCGAGGAATAGTTTCCAAGCTTGCGAAGCAATTTCTTTGGTCAATGTTTCGATATAATAAGAACCCGCAGCCGGATCGGTAATTTTATCAAAATGAGATTCTTCTTTCAAAAGCAATTGTTGATTACGTGCAATGCGTTCAGAAAAATCATCGGGAGTTTTATATGCGATATCATAAGGTAACACCGTAAGAGAATCCACTCCTGCAATGGCGGCGCTCATCGCTTCCGTTTGTGTGCGGAGCATATTTACATTTGCATCAAAAATAGTTAGATTAAATTTGCTGGTTTCAGCATGAATACGCATTTTAGCGGCACATTTGCAAATTCCGTCCACGGTGCTTTCGCAATCTTCACGCGGACATTTTGGTTGATATGAATCTACTATCAATGCCCACAACAAACGTGCAGCGCGAAATTTGGCAATTTCCATAAAATAATTGCTGCCAACGCCGAAATTGAATTTGATTTTTTTAGCGGCTAACGCAGTTGGAACTCCTGCTTCTACCAAACTTGAAAGATATTCATTTCCCCAAGCTAATGCATAACCCAGCTCTTGCGCGCAATAAGCGCCGGCGTTGCTTAACGTAACTGCACCAACACCCACCGCTTTATATAAAAAGAGCGGAGCAAGCGCTTCTACAGCAGCTTTTGTTTTTTCCACCACCATTTCTTTTGAAAGATTTTTGCCTTTCAGAAGCATACGGTTCATAGGATCGCAGTTGATAGAGCCAACTAATTTTGCAGGTTCATAATTTTTGGATTTGAAATATTCTACCAAAATTCCGGCTAATTCCGCTGCTTTGCTAATGCAAATAGTGAAATTTAATTCAACAGCTTCGGCTTGAATGTTTTCTAAAAGTTGAGAGATATAATCAGGACTCAATTCTTCTTTTTTCAACTGGAAACCAAGTGAAGTTACTCCTTTGTTGAGTAAATCCAACGCTTTTTTGTTGGCTTCTTTTACGTTTTCTACACTGATGTCCTGACGAACAAACCATTCGTTGTTTGCTTTTGTGCTACGCACATAAGGAAAAGCTGCCGGTTTTACTTCGGTAGTTTGAAGCGTTTCGATGTTTTCAACTCTGTAAAACGGCTGCACATTGAAACCTTCGTTAGTGCGCCAAACAAGTTTTTTGTCAAACTCGGCGCCTTTCAGGTCTTTTGTTACGATTTCCATCCACTGTTCGGTACTCACAGCGGGAAACTCGTTTAACAAATCTAATTTTTTTTCTGCCATAATTTATTTTTTTTCTCAATATCTCATTTTCATTTTCGGACTGCAAAATTACTAATTTAAGTTAAGATTTTTGCCATTTTTTTAAAGAAAAACGCATAATAAATCTTTAAGTTAGACATTATTACATTACGGTTTGGAAAATATAAAATTTAAAACTATTTTTACCCCAAAAATTAAATATTATGGAAAACAACATTACTATTACCAGCGAAAATCAATCAATACCACCGATTGAAAAAGAGACTCATAATTTAGTTATTACTCCTGAAAGTGAATCATATTTGACAACTACAGCAAAATGGTCGCAATTTTTAGCCATTTTAGGTTTTATATTAGTAGGATTAGTTATTTTGCTCGGATTCACATTTTCTCTGTTTTCGAGTGTATTCAACGAATTCTCTGAAGCAGATAAGTTTCCTGTGCCAGGATTTCTGTCATTTGTCTGGATAATATATATCGCAATGGGTGCCTTGTATTTTTTTCCTACTTATTATCTTTTCCTTTTCTCTAAAAAAGTTCAGGAAGCCATTCAAACTAAGAATCAAGCTCAATTGGATGAAGGATTTAGAAATATGAAACGTCTTGCAAAATTTGTAGGAATTACAACTCTTGTAGTGATTTGTTTGTATGTTATCGCTATTCCTCTTGCATTCATTGGAACTATTTTTGGCGCTTCCTTCGCATAGATTTAAGTAAATTAATATCAAAAAAGCCAAAACCGAAATTCGGTTTTGGCTTTTTTATCTTATCAGTTTCATTTTTATCACTTTTACATCTTCAATCGGTCTGTCCAAGTTATTGGTTTTTACTTTAGATATTTTCTCTACCACATCCATTCCTACCAGAACTTCTCCAAAAACGGTGTAATTACCGTCAAGATGCGGAGTGCCTCCGATGGTTTTGTATGTTTCGCGTTGTTCGGGTGTGAAAATGTAACTCGAATCTGCATCCATTTCGTTTTGAAGTTTATGCATTACACTGTCTTTCAGACTTTCCAGTTTTTTTATTTCGTTGTTTTGTTTGTAACTTTCCGCTTCCGCTTGTTTTTCATTCATTATTTTCTGAAAAAGTTGAGAACGGATTTTTTGTTTTCTGTTTAGCTGCATCAAATCCAAATCCTTATCGGTAAATTTCTTTCCCACCACAATATAAAACTGACAACCGGAAGACGCTTTTTGCGGGTTAACATTGTCGCCTTCGCGCGCCGCGGCAAGCGCTCCGTATTTGTGATAAATTTTCGGTGTGCGAAACTCGGCAGGAACGCTATAACCAACGTCGCCATCGCCAAGCGTATCGTTCTGAGCGGCAGTTTTTGATTTCGGATCGCCGCCCTGAATCATAAAATCGGCTATCACGCGATGAAAAAGAACTCCGTCGTAAAATTTCGATTTTACCAGTTTTATAAAATTATCGCGATGCTGAGGCGTTTCATTGTACAACTTCAGCGTTATATCACCCAAAGTGGTTTTTATCAGTACTTTTTGTCCTTTTTGAGAACTGTTTTTCGATGTGAAAGAACAAAAAACAAACACAGTGATAAGGAGCGTGATGAATCCAATTCTATTTTTCATATTTTGTAAAATAATACGTGATTTTCGCTCAAAGGTATAAATTTTCATCCAATCCGATGCTTTTTTCTTACATTTGTATTCCGAAAAAATCTTATGAGCAAAATTTACGAATTTCCGCTGTCGTACAACCTTACCAGACGATATATGTTGTTTGGTTTTAAGCGTTTTTACAGTGAAGTGATTATAAAAGGGACGGAAAATTTAGTTTTTGATGAACATTCCGCACTTATTTTCGCTCCCAATCATTTGAACGCTTTGATGGACGCGTTGTCTGTTTTAACGCTTGTTCCTAAAAACAAAGTGGTTGTTTTTCTGGCTAAAGCCGATTTGTTCGACAATAAAATTTCTGCTGCATTGATGCGTTTTGCGAAAATTCTTCCTGCATACCGAATGGAAAATGGAATGGAAAATCTCGGGAAAAACAACGATATATTCGAGCAATCCATCGAAGTATTGGAAAACGGACAATATATCGGAATTATGCCTGAAGGAGGACAAGGCGAGCAACACCGGATTCGTCCGCTGGTAAAAGGAATTTTTCGCATCGCGTTTGAAGCGCAAAAACGTTTTGGAGAAATGAAAAATGTAAAAATTGTTCCTGTCGGGATTGATATGGGCGATTTGATAAAATCGGGGAAACATTTGATAATCAATGTTGGAAAACCGATTGATATTCAGAAGCATTTTCACGATTATGAGATAAATCCTTCCGTTACAACCAACAAAGTGAAAATTCAACTGCGCCACGCATTATCGGATTTAACGCTGGATATCGCTTCCGTGCACAATTACGAAATCATAAAATTCCTTTCTGATGTGGAAGGATATAAATTCATCGCCGGAAAAAACGATAAAAATCCTGTTTTCAGCCGCTTTCTTCATAAACAGAAGTTTATTAAAAACCTGTTGAAAAAAGAAAAAGAAAATCCCGCAGAGTTTGAAAAAATAAAAAGTGATGGCGAAAAGCTGAGGGAAAAATTGAATAGCTTAAAACTTCGTCCAGCAGTCTTCAGTTCGGAAAAAACTTCCGTTTGGGAATTGATTTTGGGTTTTCCGGCATTTCTATTCGGATTCTTAACCAACTTTCTGCCTGTTTTCGTACCTGTATGGATACGCAAAGTGTTGCGCGTAGAATACGACGGATTTTACAGTTCCATACACTACGGATTAGGATTGATCACATTCCCATTGTTTTATATTTTGCAAATGATAGTTGCCGCCAAACTGTTCCGGTTGGGAATGTTCTTAAGTCCTCTGTTCTTCTTATTGGAATATTTTACAAGACCGTATGCCTTAAGGTGGTGGAAAAAGATGAGGAAGTTTTTTGAAAAAAGAAAAAAATTAAATCAATATTCGATTCTTAGAATAAAAAGATATCTAACCTTTTTCTGATATTGCAAGATATTACTGTTATTTATCTCTATAAGTTATATTACCAGAATATATTCAAGCATAAATTAACCCCTATAAGATAAATCAGAATATCTAATTGGGATATTAAATGACTTATTATTGAAAAAAGTAGTTAAAATCTCCAAATTTCTTTCATTGCTTATTTTTGGTCCTAAAATCACTTCTTTTAAATATGCTAAAGGAATGGATAATATGACCGCTGGTATTATTTCTTTAAGTGGAATACCCTTTGCCCCAAATTCTCCCCTCTGTTGAAAGATCCCAATAAATTCTTCTTGAAAATCATACATTTTAAAATCATAAGTCGAAAAATAAAAAATAAAAAATTGATAAAAAATTTTTGCTTTAATGGATAGATATTTTTCTTTTGTGCAAGGAGTGAGTTTATTAATGAATTCATCCCTGAAAAATAACTGTGCTTTTTTATATGCTTCTATAAGTTTAGAAGATTTATCATCTAAAGTATAAATAATGTCAAAGAATTGCAACCCGTTAATTTTCTCAACTTCCTGTTTGTCAAACACTAAAATTAATCCACTACCTTTATCTCCTTTAATATGCCATAATGGAACAGATTCGTGGCTTTTACTAAAAGATAAAACAAAATAGGTTTGTTGATTTAGTTTGTCTACAAAATCAAAATCTATTGATTTAACAAATTTCTCAAAATTATTTTCTGAAAAGAACTCGCTTATTCTTTCTGTTTCATTTATTGAAAGATGTTTCTCTATTACCTGAATAAAATCTTTTATATGCTGGTCACAACAATATCCTTTTATTGTTTTTGTATGATAGAAAAGACTATTTGCCGTCAAATCAATAATTCCTTTATTTATATTAATAATGTTTTTAAAATTATTAAAAGATGTATAATAGTATATGTCATTTGTCATAAATTTATATTTCTGTATGGTAAACCACTTTTTTGGATCCCACCAATTAATTTAATTGATTTCTTTTGTAATATACTTTTGATCGAATCCACTGGATATCTATCAATATTGAAGTTTGGACCCAATATAAGACCTTCTAAAAAATCAATATTAAGATTAAAATCAATATACGGGATGTTAATTAATGGTTTATCTTTACAAATTCTTATTTGGGGAGAATTCTGTGATTTAATGTAAATTCTAAATTCCTTTTCAAAAATGTAATATTCATTTTTATGAAACATAAATTCAGACATAAGCATATAATATATTTCAATAGCTCTATTTACATAGTATTTTTTCATATCTGTCCTGTCCATAAAATCATATATGAAATCATTAAAACAATGAAGACTTTCCAAATATACTCTTTTCAGCATTTTATAAGAATCCCTAAAATAATGGCAAAAGCCTGTTTCTATTCTATTATTATTTATATTTAATAAATTATATTTATTAAACACGAGCGCTACCCCTCTTCCTTCATCTGCATACATGTTCCACAAAGGGTAAGAAAGTGAATCTTCTGAAAATGAAATTGTATAATATGTAGGCCCAAAGTTATGGAATAAATAATCATTTCTAATTTGATCTTTTAATAAAGAAAATGATCCTTTTTCTATCATTTCTGATATTTTTAATTCGGTAGGAATACGTAGTTCATCCTCAACTTCCTTTAAATATTCTTTAATAACTCTATCTACATAAAAACCCTCTGCAAAATCATTCATAAAATAAAGATTTGTTGCCCAAAAGGTTAATTCTCTATTATGATGATTTGTATTGTTTATAATCCCTTTAAAAGCATCAAAGGTAGTATAATGATATAGATAAATATCTCGCTCAAAAAGCATATATACTTTATTTTTCAAAAAAAACAATTTATCCCGCCCAACCTTCCCTATCTAAATTCCGGTAATTAATAGCTTCCGAAAGATGTTCCGCAAGAACGTTTTCGCTTTCGTCCAAATCTGCAATAGTACGCGCAACTTTCAGAATTCTATCGTAAGCGCGCGCCGAAAGATTCAGTCGCTGCATCGCTTCTTTCAGGCGTGCGCTTCCTTCCGCGTCGGGTTGCGCATACGTGCGAAGCTGCTTGGAAGACATTTGCGCATTACAATACACGCCATCCAAATCGTGGAAACGTTGCTCCTGAATTTGCCGTGCTTTAATCACGCGCAGACGAACCTGTTCACTGTTTTCCGCCTCTTTTAGTTCCGATAATTTTTCAAACGGAACAGGAACAATTTCGATATGGATATCAATTCTATCCAATAGCGGTCCTGAAATACGACTTAAATATTTTTGCACCACACCCGGAGCGCACACACAATCCCGCTCGGGATGGTTATAGTATCCACAAGGACAAGGATTCATCGAAGCGACCAACATAAAACTCGCCGGATATTCAATGGCAAATTTAGCGCGCGAAATACAAATTTTACGGTCTTCCAACGGTTGACGCATCACTTCCAAAACCGTGCGCTTAAATTCGGGAAGTTCATCAAGAAAAAGTACGCCGTTGTGAGCCAATGAAATTTCACCCGGCTGCGGAAATGTTCCTCCGCCAACCAAAGCTACATCAGAAATCGTGTGGTGCGGACTTCGAAACGGTCGCTGCGAAATAAGCGAAGTATTGGTATCCAAACTTCCCGCCACGGAATGGATTTTGGTAGTTTCCAGCGCTTCGTGAAGGGTGAGTGGAGGTAAAACGGTTGGAATTCGTTTTGCCAGCATTGATTTTCCCGCGCCGGGAGGACCTACCATAATAATATTGTGTCCGCCGGCAGCTGCTACTTCCAAAGCTCGTTTCACATTTTCTTGTCCTTTGACATCGGCAAAATCAATTTCGGAAAGATTTAAATGTTGATAGAATTCTTCTCGCGTATTTACAATGGTTGGTTCAAGTGTAGATTTTCCGGTAAAAAAATCCACCACTTCCGAAATATTTTCTACGCCGTAAACCTCCAAATTATTCACCACAGCAGCTTCACGCGCATTTTGTTTGGGTAAAATAAAACCTTTGAATTTTTCTTCACGGGCTTTGATGGCAATCGGCAACACTCCTTTGATGGGTTGCAAACCTCCGTCCAATGATAATTCTCCCATTATCACATATTTATCCAATTCTTCCGATGGGATTTTTTCCGCCCCCGCCAGCATTCCTATTGCCAACGGCAAATCATACGCCGAACCTTCTTTGCGAATATCGGCTGGAGCCATATTGACAATCACTTGCTTACGGGGCATTTTCAGTCCGGTATATTCCAAGGCGGAAACAATGCGCTCGTGACTTTCACGCACGGCGTTATCAGGCAAACCTACAAGCATAAAGCGTATTCCTTGCCCTACGTTAACCTCAATAGTTACAATGGTAGCGTTAATGCCTTGCACAGCCGCTCCGAAAGTTTTAACAAGCATAAAGTTAGAAGTTAGAAAGAAATGAAGAATAAACTAAAATTATCTTTTTTCGTATCAAGATTTACAAAGATAAAATAAAACTTTAAAAATCTACTTCAAAGAGAATTAATTTGTTAAAATAAAAACATACGGCAAGCAATTGTAGAAAATTCGATTCAGCAGCACTATTTATATTTTTTTCGCAATAGTTAATTTTAATATTGTGAAATAATACTAGCATTTGCATACTTCACAAAATTTATAATACATTTTCGTGTCTTGCCCTAGTAAATAGTTTAAAATATTTTTTCTTCTCCAAAAGCTTGTTTTTAAGTAATATAGAATATATTACAGAGGAATTGTTTATATCTCAATATAAAATTGTCTGCCGTAAATGTAGATAAGCTAAATTGCTGTACAGGTGATCATTAGGNATATAGTCAACCGATGAAATTTGATTTTTAAACACTACTTACTAATATAAAGAACATTATTTTTGATGTTTTTCTCTTTCATTCTCTGCGTTACTTTTATTTTTCAAACTGTTGATAAATAAAATATTAGTTCCATTTTTTGCGTTACTTTTTGTCCGTGTCCGTACACTTTGATTTTTGTGTTTGTTCATTCTCTATATTTACAGCAGTTGTTTGTTTAATAAATGCGCGCGACTTATTTAGCCGATAACCATTAATTATTAACCCTTAAAAATTTTGTAGTATAAAAAAGAAAATTTTTGTAGCTTTAGCGGCAGTTTTTTTGAGCATTGGTTCAACGTTTGCAGGAACTTATTCAGTTACTTTTCCTTGTGGTAAAAGTGCAACTTTTAGTTGTGACAAATCTGAGGTTGGGTATATGATGCGAGTTTTGGAAAATTATTTGTGCGGAAGACAGCTTCAAGAACAGTAAACTTTACCATTGTTTAATTACACAGTTCTCTTTTAAACTAAAAGAGAACTGTATAAATATTTATACGATATGAATAAATTTATTATACTGTTATTCTCATTTACAATGATTATCAACTCGTCTAATCGTTGTTTTTCTCAAACATTATCTTACATACAAGGTGATGAAAAAAGAATTTACGAGGATGAGAAAAAAACAAATATTGACACTTGTAAATTGAATGTTTATTACAGAATGACTTATATTGAAGACATAGCCTTTCCTGAAAAGAAAAGTGAAAATTATATGATATTACAGTTAGGAAAAAACATATCGAAATTCTCAGATTTTTTAGGATTAAAGGCAGATTCTTTATCTTCGGTTTACGCCAAACAAAAAATGGATGAAATTGAAGCAATGAATAAACTGATACCACTTCAAAAGGGAAGTTCACCTATTAATATTTTCAAAGACTATCCAAATAAAATGTTAACCGTAACAGACTATATGCCAATGGGTGGATTTTATAAATATTCTGAAGATAAAATTAAACCTATTTGGAAGATAGGAAAAGATACATTGAATGTTTGTGGCTATAACTGCCAAAACGCTTTTACAACTTATCGAGGAAGAAATTATACAGCTTGGTTTGCATACAAGATTCCAATAAGCGATGGACCTTGGAAATTCTGGGGATTACCAGGATTAATTCTTAAGATTGCTGATGACAAGGATGAGTACAGCTTTGAATGTGCTGCAATTGAAAAATCAAATCTAAGCGAGCTCATATACATCAAAGTTCTTGACTATTTTATTACAACCCGTTTGAAATTCAATGAAGGTTTAAAAAAGTTTTATAATAATCCCAATCCTCTTCTTGAAAATAAAGGAATCATTGTAGATGGAAAACCAATAAACATCAAATCTCTCCCTTACAACCCCATAGAATTAAGCGAATAAATGAGTAATATTGATTATTATAGACTATTTAAAGATGTTGCAGAAGTTCAGGTTGTGTGAAAACAAACGGCGAGTAACTCGAAAAGCGAAGTGAGTAGGGAAGATTTTAAATTACAAAATATTATGAAAAAGAAAATATTCGTAACATTAGTGTCATAATGTTAACTATTGGGTCGTCATTTGCAAAAACCTATATAGCATATTGGAAATGTGATGGAGTTATTTATCATGCATATATAATTGCTGAGAATATTACAGAAGCTCAACAATTTGCAGCAACGTTATCTCTTTGTGAATAATTTTTAAATCTTAACTGAGGGCATAATTGCCCTCAGTTAAAAAACTCTAATTATTATGAAAAAAACACTTTGTTTTTTTGTTTTTTTGTTGATATTTAAAATATCGACTACAGCCCAAGTTACTTTAGCTTATGCTCCAGGAGAAGAAAGAGCCATTTATGAAACACCTAAAAAAACCGTATTAGACAGTTGTAATCTAAGTATTCAATATTATATGATAAGTGTACAAGACACAAACAATATGGATAAGAAAAAGAGTAATTTTATGATATTGCAAATTGGAAACCGTATGTCTAAATTTTTTGACTATTTCAGAATGAAAACCGATTCGCTGGGAGATATCTATGCAAAGCAAAAAATGGATGGAATAGAAGCTGCCAACAAACTATTAGCAATAGATCAGGGAAGCATTCCAATAAATATATATAAGAACTATCCGGAAAATAAAATTACAACATACGATAGAATACCTGTTAGCGGCTATTATCGATATATTGATGATAAAATATCTCCTGATTGGCATTTAGAAGTTGGAGACACGACCATATTAAATTACAATTGTAAAAAAGCTACTGCAACTTATAAAGGAAGAAACTACACCGCTTGGTACACACCTGAGATACCTATAAGTGACGGACCTTGGAAACTTTGGGGATTACCCGGACTGATATTATATGTTTCGGACGCAAAAAAAGAGTATGAATTCAAAGCCGCTGCAATAGAAAAAAGTAAATGTTTTATTCCGATATATTTGGTCGTACGCGATAGTTATAATACTACCAACAAACAATTTAACAAGCAATTAAAATATTATTATGATAACCCAGGAGGTTCAATTCAAGTATCCGGGAAAATAAAAGGGCTACCTACGAATATTAAATCCCGCCCTTACAACCCCATAGAATTAAGCGAATAAATGAGTAAACCGTTTTTATTTATTATTTTACTGATATTTTTACCCTTTATTGCCGTATCACAAACAGCGATAAAGGGTGTTGTATATGATAAAACTAGCAAAAAACCATTAAGTGGAGCAATTGTAAGCGTATTGGATGAAAAAAGCGAGACAATAACGTACGATATTTCTTCGGAGAAAGGAGAATATCGTCTTTTATTTAACAATGCTGATAAAAAAATACTATTGACAGGAAGAATACTCGGTTATAAAGAAGAACAGATAGAATTGGAAAACAAATCACAGCAACAAAACTTGTATTTGGAAGAAACCGGCATAGAAATCAAAGAAGTTACAATAAAATCTAAACCGATTAATGTAAATGAAGATACGCTGAAATACAGCGTAAATACATTTAAATCAGCCGGAGATCGTGTAATAGGCGATGTACTGAAAAAACTTCCCGGTATTGAAGTTACGGAATCGGGAGGAATAAAGTACAACGGTGAACCCATAAATAAATTCTATATTGAAGGACTTGATTTATTGGAGAGCAAATACGGAATAGCTACCAATAATGTACCTGTGGACGCGGTGCAAAATGTAGAAGTAATTGAAAATCATCAGCCCATAAAGTCTCTTAAAGGAATGATTTCCAGCGCACAAGCCGCTATCAATTTAAAACTAAAGGACAATAAAATGGCGCGCCCCGTTGGTGGAGTAAGAGCCGGAGGAGGATATTCTGACGAAGTTAATTGGCTCTTGGAGATATTTGCTTTACAAGCATCCAAGAAAAGGCAGACCATTGTAATGTACAAAACCAATAACACAGGCAATGACATTACGCAGGAATTTAATGAACAAACAATCTCCATCAGAGATTTACAAAATAGCGATGACGAATTCCAAAAAGAGATTTTATCTCCTTCCGGCATAAATAATCCGCCGATTGAAAAAGAACGGTATTTATTTAACAAAACACATACGGCGTCGCTCAATAACCTTTGGAAAACAGGAGAAGACAATCAATTGCGTGTAAACGTAAATTATGTAAATGATGTTGAAACACAAAACACGTATAGTCAAAGTGATTATTATTTAGGCGACAGCGTACTACAAGTAACTGAAACAGATAATTATACGCAAAAGCAACAGCAGTTGGACGGCGGAATTTCTTACAACGAAAACGGTAAAGGACACTATTTAGACGATGATTTGAAATGGAAAATAAAATGGAACAAAAATAACTCCAACTCTGTAATAAATGGAAGTGAAATAGGTCAGAGCTTTGAAATGCCCGTTACACAAATACAAAATCAACTAAATTATTTAAAAGTATTTGGCGAAAAAATCTTTAACATCGGTTCCTATCTTTCATTCATAAATCAACCGGAAAATTTAACCGTTGATAATAACGGAGTTTTTTCGTATCAAAAAATAAAATTATCCAACTTTTATTCTAAAACAAGCAGTTATTATTCTTGGGGCTGGAGACGTTCAAGTTTACGTCTTAACGGAGACCTTGAAGCATCAGCCAATAATATTTATACTGATTTGGATAATACATTATTTACCGACAGTTTACAATGCAACAAACAAATAAATATTATTAATGTAGAACTTTCTCCTTTGTACTCTTACAAAACGGATAAAATCAATTTTGAAATAGAATTCCCTATCAACAACGAAGTTATATTTAAAACCGACAAACTGAAAAATAATGAAAAAACCACTGACAACTATTTTCTACTAAACTCAAGAGTAGGATTTTCATATAAATTTAATCCTTTTCTAAGTTTTCGTGCATCATATCGTTTCGCTCAAAACATTGGAGATTATACCGATTATTTAGACGCTTTTATAATGAAAAATTATCTTAGTTATTACAAGCCGTCAGGTATTTTAAGTTTACGTAAAAATCAATCGTATTCTTTGTCTATCAACTACAAAAATCCATTAAGTTCATTGTTTATAAATAGTTATATTTCTTACGTTCCTTCCGAAACAAATAAATCCATCGCCACCCGTTTTGTAGAATTGCAATCGGTAAAAAGTGATATAAATTTGAGAAACAAAACCAATATGTGGATGGGAAATATTTATTTAGGAAAGTATATTAGTAAAATAAAAACCAATTTTTCAATCACAACAAATTACTCTTATTATCAATCTTCGCAAGTGCAGCAAAATATTCTCTATCCATTTCATTCCAATATGCTCTCTGTTAATTTCAAGTCAAACACAAAAGTGTCTGATTTTCTGACGTTTGTTTATCTTTTGAATTTTATGAACAATCAATCAACAATTACTACTTCAGGTATAAAAAACACATCAAATTTAAATCAATTCGGACAGCAATTTAAAACTTATTATTCTCCAACTAAAAAACTGGAATTTAACTTGCAATTAGAGCAATCTTACAATGAATTAAGTACAAATTCTTTTATAAATATGTTTTTTGCAAATATGGGAGCGACCTACAAATTAAAGAAAATTGACTTTGAGTTTAATTGGAATAATATTTTTAATAAAAAAGAATATGCTTATTCCGCATTTAGCGGATTAGATACATATAGATACAAATATGGAATTAGACCAATGTCGGTTATGTTTACCGTGAGCTTTAAATTTTAACAACGAATTACCATTATTTATTACCTCTTTTGGAGAGAAATCCTTTGAGATTATTTTCCAATGCTTGCCGAAAGTGTAAAAAGCTGTTCAAAATAAAGTTTTCCTTCCGAGAAATGTTGTCGTGACGCTAATTGCCCCGAAACATATTTTGTATCAAACACTTTCCAGTACAATTTATTTTGAAGATAAAAATTACCGCGCAAAAACGGATTTCCCCAATAAAAAGCATTCCCCAAATCATTGTAAAGTTTCATACGTTGTTCCCCCGCATAAAGCAAATTTTCCATGCCAAATTGCTTGTATTCAGCATCAACTTTTCCAACAAAGCCTACCGGCATATAATAATCATCCATATTTTTTCTGTTGCGTTCAAATCCTGCTAAAATACCCGCCGAAACTACAATTTTATCCCAATTCTTATAGGAATATTTGTATCCTACAGATACTTGAGCCAAAATATTATCGCAAACATACTGATCGGAAATTGGAGGTTGTGTTCTTGCATAATGAAAAACATACGATTGAAAATCAGCGAAAAAGTGTTTTGCAAATCCTTGATACGCCGAAGCCCCCAAAAAGAAACTTTCCCTTACCGTATCCGATTGCAATCCTGTCCAATCCAACCAAAGTTTTACAAACTGATTTTTATTCCCTTTTTTGAAAAAAAGTCCTTCCATTACCGAGCGGTAATAACGTACAGAATCCTGAAAAAAGAAATTGGAATAATCGTCTAATAAATCTTCTTTTTTAAATAAACCCGCTCTGAAAAGCGTTTTTTTATCTTTAAATTGATAATAAGCCAACAAATGAATATCATCAGCAACATCGTTCGAACCTAACCTTTTCAACATATCCACACCTCCGTACAATGTATATTTCCTATCCCATTTCACTCCAATTTCGGGGTTCAAATGTATTCCCGCCATTGTTTGATCAATCGTGTATGATGATTTTGCAAATTCTGTATTATCAAAGAAAAAATCGGTTCCTACTTCCCATGTTAATTTTTGTGAAAATAAAATAGATGGAAAAATCGCTAAGAAAAAGATAATCTTAATATGTTTCATTTTTAGTTCAATTTGCTGATAATAAAAAATTTAAATCAAAAAGCACATTGCTAACTATGGACTATAAATTATTTTACTAATTAATGTCCGTGTTCGCCGTGAAGTGAAAAATAATACATCAAACCCAATCCCAACAAAATAAACAGCAAGTGCAGCCAATAATTCTTTTTGGTAGTTTCTTTCAGAATTTCAGGAAACAGACTGTTTGTTGCCAAATAAATAAATCCTCCGGCTGCAATTGGTAAAATATATTCTGAAAAATGCTCTAAGCTTTTTCCTGCCCAAAGTGTAAGTATGGTTCCTAAAATAGCCGTACAAGCCGCCAGAAAATTGAACCATAATGCTTTTCCTTTTGAAAACCCTGCTCGAATTAAAATTCCGAAATCACCAATTTCCTGAGGAATTTCGTGTAGAATAACCGCAATAGTCGTGGCAAAACCTACTTCCGCATTTAGCATCCATGCAGCTCCAATTAAAATTCCGTCGGTAAAATTATGCAACGAATCGGCGTACAAACTTAAATATCCATAAGATTTAACTTTTTGCAAATGCGTTTCTTCTGAACTTGAATGTGAATGGATGAAGCGCTCCATAACAAAAAAGACAAAAAAGCCGGCAATAGTAAACCATGCGGTAAGGTGAGACGGATGAAGATGAATATAACTTTCGGGTAATAGATGAAAAAAAGCATTCCCTAACATTGCTCCCACCGAAAAACTCATCAGCAATATAAGTATTTTATTAAAACGGCGTGCCTTTAAGGATAGCAAAAAAACTCCAATCAGTGAAATGCTGCTTACTATCAACGTACTAATTAAAGCGTACAACCAAGTTTTTTCCATATTATGAGGTTTTCATTATACAAAATTTGCAAAATAATTTGAAGTATGCAAATAAACATAAAAAAGACTGTTCCAATTTTCTGAAACAGTCTTTATTTCAAAAATAAATTATTTTAATGATTCGACAGGTAATCTGAAACTCCTTCGTGTGTAGGTTTCATTGCCTTGTCTCCTTTTTTCCAGTTGGCAGGACAAACTTCGCCGTATTGTTCTGTAAACTGAAGCGCATCCAAAATACGAATTACTTCGTCTACATTGCGTCCAAGAGGCATATCGTTCACAACCTGATGACGTACAATCCCTTCTTTATCAATTAAAAACAAACCGCGATATGCTTTTGCAGCTCCTGTGAAAATCACATCGCCATTGTCGTTGTAATCTTCTTCTCCCGCAAGAACATCGTACGCTTTTGAAACCAATAAGTTTTGATCCGAAAAAAGCGGATATTTTACACCTTGAATTCCACCTTGATTTTGAGGAGTTTGTAACCACTTCCAATGGGAAAATTCAGAATCGGTGGATGCGCCGACTATCACTGTATTTCGTGATTCAAATTCATTCATTTTTTCCTGAAAAGCAATCAATTCAGTTGGGCAAACAAAAGTGAAATCTGCAGGGTAGAAAAAGAAAATAACATATTTTCCTTTGTATTGTTCCAACGAAAAGTTTTCAATAATTTCTCCACCGTTTATTACCGCTGTTCCTTCTACAGCAGGAGCTTTTTTACCTACTAATACCATAAATTTTATTTTATATTGTTATTAAATTTATTCATTCTAAACAAAAACAAGAATTATTTAATAACAATAACTGGTACATTTTGTTGACAAAAACAAATGAAAAATAAAAAAACTTTTTTACTTGCTTATTATCAGCACAGTAGTATAAGCAGCCATTCCTTCTTTTTTCCCAACAAATCCTAATTTTTCAGTTGTGGTGGCTTTTATTGAAATGTCTTCCATATCCACGTTCATTACTTCGGATAGTACGCGCTGCATTTTAGGTATATATGAGTTTAATTTGGGCTCTTGAGCACAGACGGTACAATCTGCATTCATAAACTCAAATCCTTTTTCCCTTATTAGTTTCATTGTGTCCTTCAGCAATATTTTACTGTCGATATTTTTATATGTTTTGTCCGTATCCGGGAAATTAAACCCAATATCGCGTAAATTTGCAGCGCCCAGCAATGCGTCACACAACGCGTGTATCAATACATCAGCATCCGAATGTCCTTTCAAACCCAATGAATAGTCTATTTTTATTCCTCCAAGCCACAGTTCTCTTTTGGGAGCAAAAGCGTGTACATCATAACCAAAACCAACTTTTATCTTCATATTCATCATTCTTTTTTGTATAACAATTAGAAAAAGAAAATGGTTGAATTATTCTATTTACTAACTCAACCATTCTCAATATTTCTTTTTATAGTATTTTTATCTCATCATTTCTGTTAAACCTGCTAAATCAAATCCAAGGGTGAAACGCAACGTTTGATCTAACGGATTGGATTGTGCTGCTGAAATTATATAAGAAGNGTCTAATTGGAAAACATTTAACTTGAAACCCACACCGGCAGTAAAATACTTACGGTTTCCTTTAAACTGACTTTCATTGAAGTAACCGCCACGCACAAAAAATTGATTATTATATGCGTATTCAGCACCTACAGACCACATAATTTCTTGTAATTCTTCTTTTGCACCTCCGGGAGCATCACTGAACGATTTAAAGATACCTGCAATAGGTGAAATTTGATAATATTCCTGTCTTCTGGCATCAAAATCTTCGTCGGATTCACCTTCCATTTGTTTAACCGGAGTTGGAACCAACAACTTATTCAAATCCGCATTTATAGAGATTTTATTATAATCATCAAAAGGATATTCAAATGATCCTCCTAAACGCATATTGGTAGGAATAAATAAATTGGTTTGATTTTTATCGTAAGAAATTTTGGAACCAATGTTAGAAATATTCAATCCCAAACCTAGTTTTGCATCACCTGTTGCCATAGGGATTAGAGTGTTATAATATGTAGCAATATCTGCAGCAAATGCATTTCCCGGGAACATTTCTTCCCCACTTCCATCTCCATTTTGTCCGTTATTCAAATCGGAACGAATATAACGGAAAGCAACAGCCGCCGACCAATTCTCTGATAATTTACGAGCATAAGCAGCATCTAACGCCATTTCGTAAGGCTGCGCTGTTCCGTAACTGTTTCCTTCGGCGTCGGTCAGGTTAATTTCACCCAGAGAGAAATAACGCAACGAACCGCTAACAGATGAAAAATCATCAAATTTCCAGTATCCTGCAACATATCCTAAATTGATATCGCTTACTAATTTACTTAACCATGGAGTATAAGAAATTGCAACACCTGCCGGACTTTCCATAAAAGCATATTTTGCCGGATTCCAATACTGTGAATTAATATCGGGAGTTGTAGCTGCACCAACATCACCCATACCACCCGCGCGGGAATCGGGAGTAATTGTTAAAGAAGGAACACCTGTAATTAATGGATTTAATTGGCTATTTACATCTTGTTGGCTGTAAATAGAAATAAATGATAATAATAATGTAAATGAAATTAAATAAGTCTTTTTCATCTTTTTTCTTTTTATATCAGAAAACATATTCTAAATTGTTTTTGTGATAAACAAAAATTTTCTGAGCTTATGATTAATTATATTGTAACGTAATTTTATTTTTCTTATTGTAATGAAGTTACTATTATTTTGTTGGCTTTAGAAGTTAAGCTGCTGTTTGATGTTTTTATGGACACCTTATATAAATAAATACCTTTTTGAACCTTTTTACCTACAAAATCAGTCAAATCCCAAGTTAAATCTTCGGCAGAACTTTGAGATTTTGTCCAAATTCTCCTTCCGACCAAATCAAAAACATCCACGGTAGTTTCAAGAATGGTTTCCGGTCTATCATGCAAAACTACGAATTTAGTATTTACCTTTGCCGGATTTGGATAACAATACACTCCAAAAATATTGGGAGTTAATCCATTAACTACTTCAAAATCTAATTGCGAAACGGCTGAATTATTTAACAAATCCCAAGCATGAAAAGTGAGAGTATGTTTTCCTTCCGATAATGTGGGAATTTTATATTGTACACTTCCTTCTGTATAGCTATTTGTTTGTGCGAGAAAATATTCATTCAAAGTATAAGAAGTAAGAGGATCTTCATCAATTACAAGCCGTAAGTCATGTCCTATACCACTTCCTACTGTGTTTATTCCATTTTTATCTTCAAGATTCGCAACAAATAAAGGCGTTTCATTTACCTTATCTCCAGATTTGAATTCTTTATAGTTTAAATAAATATTTAGATTTGGACCTATCGTGTCTGTTTTATCATAATTAGAACTTGCGCCGCCAACAATAAAATTTTCAAAATATCCCTGCGCTTCTCTGTCAGAAGATGGCTCGCTTGCATAATAATTTATCCTCCCGATTCCGTAATTATAACGAATATCTTTTGGCACCATAAATACAAATGAGAATGCTCCGTTTACCACGTTTGCTTTTCCCGAATACAGCACATTAGGCCGGTCGTCAAAAACCAAAAAACCGTCCCCGTGATTATTAAGCGTAGTGATTTTTTGATTTTTATCATAAATGGTAATTTCCAGCGTTCCATTATAATCATTTACAGTATTACCATTCATATCAATTACGTGTCCCTGTATGGAATCGACAGAAAGCGCTTTTATGGTATCGTTTCCAGTAATTACACGATTATTTATTTTGTCCGTAATTACAGTATAATCTGTTGGATATGTTAGTTTTAACGCAGGATCTCCTAATAATACATACGATAATTTATTGGAATCTCCGCTACCACTTAATTGATTTTTCGCAATTCTCATCGCATCGCCTAATCTATTGTATTTCCCATTTACCTTTTTAAATAGGTTATATGAAAAAGCTTTATTCAGACTAAAATTATTGGCAGAATATACGGTTCTTGCTGCAGACAAAATAGCAATTCCACCTCCTGTAGGATTAAGTAAAACTTTTTCACCTGCAGAAATCCCTTTCCCATCTATCGCCACAAAATCACAAGTGGCTGCAATCCAAATTGGTAATTCCACATTATACATTTCTTCTACATCCTTCGTGGTTAATATTTGTTCATTAGTCCACCCGAATGGTCCTGCGTGTCCTGTAAAATTGAGCATAAATATTCCGGAATGTATTAAACTACTCAACTTTGCCTTAGCCAACGGGTAACTTTCACCGCTGGCATTAATCTCTTGTTTATATGCATCTAAATATATTTTATCTAACTGAAAACCCTTATTAGCAGCATAAACCATTCTCGCAACACTATCCGCTTGAAACATGTGAACATTCCCATTATTGTCACCTCCATCATCTCCAACAAAACAAAGTTGATTTTTCCAAATTCCTTTTTGGGAATTATTCATATAATTAATTGTTTTATTAACTACATCAGCCGCTTCTTGCTCTGTTAAAACAGGAAAACGCCCTACTCCTACATCCATCAAATCACTTTTGATATTAGTGATCTCGTTGTCATCTAAAAGTCCAAAATAGTCATCGGTAATGTAAGAATTAATAGCATTTAGAGATTCATCAGCTTGATATGTAAGTACTAAACTTTCACTTGAATTTATTAAAATATTTCTATTATCGTATGAACCACGTCCAAAAAGAAGTAAATATTTCGGTATATTTTGAGTCAAACCTAAAGCCAATGCTTTGTCATATAACATTTTAGCAGCCCATCTGTAAGCGGTAGCATCCGGAGTTCCTGATGAAAATTCATTATAAACTTGCTCTGTTGTAACCACTTGTACTTTCATATTATCTTTCGTTCTGTGTGCATCAGCCAAGTTATTCGCTTGTGAAAGAAATCTCGGATGGGTAATGATTAGCAAATCCGCAGGATCCATTCCGTGCAAATTTTGATTGGGGACAACATTCCCAATTGTGGGTTGTGAAAATGCACTACTCACTGTGGGATCGATGGCAACATATTGTTTTACTGATTCATTAGAATCTATAAATTCTATCAATCCATCGTTATATGTGGTTACTACTTTTTTAATATTTGTTGGATCTGTGATATTCCATATTTGAACATTTGAATTAGCTCCGCTTAATTGGTAATTATTATAATTTTCTGAATATAAACTATCTACATTTCTAAAAAACATAACAGAACCCGACATAAGTAACTGTCTGCGTGCATTCACTTCTATGTAATTCAAATAACCGCGTGATGAACCGTTTGGCTTAGCATAAGAAAGATTAACATTTAAAACATCATCGGAAGGTTTATAGGTAAAATACGCATTAGCGCTTGTTCCTATCGCATTTTGGTCTATTGTTGCTGACACAGGAATGGTTTTTTCTTGTGCGTCCAATTTTAGCGTATAATTGGAAACAACAGATGATATAGCCATAACATCCGCCCTTATTTTTGCAGTTTCAGTTTGTATTACATTTGGAAAAGTGAAAGGAAAAGTGTAATTTACAATATCATTGAATTGTTCTCCATAAAAAACCTTTCCTGAATTTATCAAATTGTATGATTCTTTTTCATGAACCTGATAATCTACAAATTCATTGACATCGGCAATCTCCACATTATCCGGCGGGGCAACAGAATATTCTTGTATTTTTTTCCCTGTGCCCGCATCAGAAGTAACAAAGTAATACCCTTCTGTGGCATACGGATTTAATGTATGCACAAACATCTTCCGCATAGAATCGTATTGCCATGAATTTACCCCTTGTGCATAAAATAAAATGTAATCGCCGGCATTAAACACTCCATCTGCACCTTTATTCATATAAATCGCTACTTCCGGCAAATCATCATATTTAGGAGTAAGAAAATTTTGATTTAACATTGCTCCGCCATATCCAAAAACACGTACATTAGCGGGGTCTATTCCCATTGAGTTCAATGTTTCGTAAGTAAGTTTATAAATGCCGCTTTCTGATATTTTTACTTTTACAAATTTTCCATTTGCAAGCACGGAAGAAGAAGCATAAGTGTGAATAGTATTTTCTGCAACTGGAGTTTTCAATGAACCGGGTGTTTTTTCTATATTCAATTCGAAACTCTGAAGTTTCAAAACTTTTCCTTCTTTTTGTATAAAAGGTAAAATCTGAATTTTTAAATAATAATTCCCTCTTTCTGATTGTTTGTAAGTTTTTATTTCTATTTCTGAGGAAAATTGATTGCCTTGTATTAACGCTAATTCTTTTGAGTCTGTCATAGGAATAAACACTGGATTAGCTATGGCAACTTTGTATTGAGAATTTTTATCACACGCTATTCCTTCTACAAAATAAGGCAAAAAACCTTCGGGATATGAAGCTCCGTCGAAAGCAATGACTGATTTTGAACTTTTATCGGTTGTCCAAACATCAATACCTGTCCATTTTATTTGATGAGTAGTTGTGGTTATGTTTTCTGCTTTCAGATTTAGAAAGATACAGCTAAAAAGCAAAAAAGGTAATATTTTTATTTTCATAAATGAAACATTTTTACTTGAAAACAACAAATAGTTTAACGTAAAAGGATTTAGATTATTATTAATTTTTTAAGACAAATTTATAATTCACTTCACATTAAAATCAAACATCTTTTTTTCTAAAATGTATCCCCTCAAATTATCGCCTATACTTACTTTCCCTACTCCGACAGGAGTACCGGTAAAAATTATATCACCTATTTTAAGGGTAAAAATTTTACTGATATGTGCGATAAGTTTATCGATTGGAAAAATCATATCAGAAGAATTTCCTTTTTGAACGGTAATTCCATTTAGTTCTAAATGAAAATCAATATTCTGCACGTCTGCAAATTCTTCTTTCGATAAAAAATTCCCTATTACTGCAGAATTATCAAATGCTTTACAAATTTCCCAAGGTTTTCCTTCTGCCTTTAATTTTCTTTGTAAGTCTCTTGCCGTAAAATCTACTCCGAGCCCAATTTCATCATAATATCGATGCGCAAATTTTTCCGATATATTTTTCCCGATGCGGTTTATTTTTACGATTAATTCTGTTTCATAATGGATTTCTTCGCTAAAATCCGGCAAAAAAAACGGTTTGTTATTTCTTAAAACCGCTGTGTCCGGCTTCATAAACACCACCGGCTCTGTTGGATTTGGACTGTTCAGCTCCTTATTGTGCTCAATATAATTTTGTCCGATAGCAAATATTTTCATTTACTTTTTGTGTTCAATTCATTTAATCTGTTAAACATCACAGCTAAATGTGCATAAATAGAGGTGTTCTGCACAATAATGTTTTCCGGAACAACAATACGACAAGGCGTGAAGTTCCAAATTGCTTGAATTCCGCCTTCTATCATCATTTGTGCTGCTTCTTGGACTTTATCTACAGGAACCGTAAGCACACCAATTTTGACCCCGGTTTTCTTTTGCAATTCATTAAATTTACTTACATGATGGATAGGAACGCGATGAATACTCGTGCCGGCTAATTCATATTTTACATCAAAACCGGCAACAATTTCCAATCCGAATTGATTCAAACCGTCATCATGTAATAACGCCCCGCCTAAACTTCCTACCCCAAAAAGAAACGCCTTATGTGAATTGGTAAAACCTAAAAATTCCTGCAAAACATTTACCAATTCTTTCACGTCGTACCCTACACGGGTCTTACCCGAGATATTCACATAAGATAAATCTTTAGCTACTTTTGATGCGTCAACTGCAATATTGTGTGCAATTTGGGTGGAAGATAAATACATTTCGCCTGAACGTAACGCTAATTGCGCATAAGCCAAATACCATGGTAATCGTCTTAAAGTTGGTTCCGGTATTTTATATTCGTCTTTCTTCATACACTCCAGAAATTTTACAAGAATTAACCTGCAAAAATAAACATTTTTCTCAATCAAACTATTTAAAAATAAAAATCTTACATAAAAACATCTCTAAAAAAGATTAAAAATGTCATTTTTTCACACAAAAAGTCAAAAAGTCATAATTTTTATTTATCCACATCTATTTTTGAGTCAAAATGTCTGATTTTCAATTTGGTAAGCATTTTGATAATTTTAAGCAAGAATAAATTTAAAATAAAAAATTACGCTATATGAACTTTAATAATTTTACTACAAAATCACAGGAAGTTATTCAACAAGCCATTGATTTAACCCAGAGAAACGGACAACAAGCCATTGAAACTCCGCATTTAATGAAAGCGTTACTGCTGAAAGGAGAAGATGTTATTCAATTTTTGTTTGGAAAATTAGGAGTTTATACTTCCAACGTTCAGCAAAAAATTGATAAACTTGTGGAAAACTACCCGCGTGTTTCGGGTGGAGAACCCTATTTGAGTCGTGAAACAAATGCTGTTTTGCAAAAAGCCATAGACTTATCTTCCAAAAACGGCGACCAATTTGTTTCGCTGGAATATATTTTATTAGTATTGTTTGTGGAAAAAAACGAAGTTTCCGCATTATTGAAAGAAGCCGGAATAACCGAAAACGGATTGAAAGCGGCTATTACGGAACTTCGAAAAGGAACGCAAGCAAATTCCGCCAGCGCCGAAGAAACATATAATTCATTGGGCAAATACGCTATCAATCTTAATGAACAAGCTCGCTCTGGTAAACTTGACCCTGTTATTGGACGCGATGAGGAAATTCGTAGGGTATTACAAATTCTAAGTCGTAGAACCAAAAACAATCCCATACTGATTGGAGAACCCGGAACGGGAAAAACCGCTATTGCAGAAGGTTTGGCACATCGTATCGTTCGAGGCGACGTGCCTGAAAATTTGAAATCGAAGCAAATATTTTCTCTGGATATGGGAGCTTTGGTTGCCGGAGCGAAATACAAAGGCGAATTTGAAGAAAGATTAAAATCGGTGGTAAATGAAGTGATTAAATCGGACGGAGAAATTATTCTTTTTATAGATGAAATCCATACATTGGTTGGAGCAGGAAAAGGCGAAGGCGCAATGGATGCCGCCAATATTTTGAAACCAGCTTTGGCGCGTGGAGAATTGCGTTCCATTGGTGCGACTACGATGGATGAATATCAAAAATATTTTGAAAAAGACAAAGCATTGGAACGTCGTTTTCAAATTGTAATGGTAAACGAACCTGATGTGGCTTCTACCATTTCCATTTTGCGAGGACTAAAAGAACGTTATGAAAACCACCACAAAGTAAGAATTAAAGACGATGCCATTATTGCCGCGGTAGAACTTTCGAGCCGTTATATTACCGACCGTTTTTTGCCTGACAAAGCCATTGATTTGATGGACGAAGCTGCCGCTAAACTTCGCTTGGAAGTGGACAGCGTTCCGGAAGAATTAGACAAAATTGAGAGAAATATTAAACAGTTGGAAATTGAACGCGAAGCAATAAAACGTGAAAACGACACGAGAAAATTGGAACAACTTACTAAAGAAATTGCCGAACTGAAAGAAGAAAGTAAAAGCTTCCGTGCTAAATGGCAATCGGAAAAAGAATTGATAGATAAAATTCAACAAACAAAAATTGAAATTGAAAATCTGAAATATGAAGCAGACCGCGCCGAACGTGAAGGAGATTACGGTAAAGTTGCCGAAATCCGTTACGGAAAAATAAAATCATTAGAAGAGAATATTCAAGAATATCAAAAACAATTAATTGATATTCAAAGCAATAATGCAATGATTAAAGAAGAAGTGGACAGTGAAGATATTGCCGATGTTGTTAGTCGTTGGACAGGAATTCCGGTTAACAAAATGCTTCAAAGCGAAAAAGAAAAGTTATTATTTTTGGAAGACGAACTTCACAAACGTGTTGTGGGTCAGGAAGATGCGATTACCGCTATTTCTGACGCGGTAAGAAGAAACCGCGCCGGTTTGAACGACCCAAAACGTCCGATTGGTTCTTTCATTTTTTTAGGAACAACGGGCGTAGGAAAAACCGAGTTAGCAAAAGCGCTGGCGGAATATCTTTTTGACGATGAGAATATGATCACGCGTATTGATATGAGCGAGTATCAGGAAAAATTTTCCGTAACGCGTTTGATTGGTTCTCCTCCGGGATATATTGGTTACGATGAAGGCGGACAATTGACGGAAGCCATCAGAAGAAAACCTTATTCGGTAGTGCTTTTTGATGAGATTGAGAAAGCTCATCCCGATGTTTTCAATGTTCTTTTGCAAGTGCTTGACGACGGGCGTTTGACAGACAACAAAGGTCGTACGGTGAATTTCAAAAACACCATCATCATTATGACTTCCAATATGGGTTCGCAATTAATTCGTGAAAATTTTGAAAAAATAAATAATACAAATCACGACGAAATAATTGAGAAAACAAAAAATGAAGTGTTTGAACTTTTGAAACAAACCATTCGTCCTGAATTTTTGAACCGTATTGACGAAATTATTATGTTTGCTCCGCTCAACGAAACACAAATTGAAGAAATTGTAAAAATACAATTAAACGGAGTAAAGAAGATGCTGGCAGAAAACGGAATAAATTTGGATATTACCGAAAGTGCGTTGAAATTTATCTCGGAAGAAGGTTACGACCCGCAATTTGGAGCTCGACCTGTGAAACGCGCCATTCAACGATACGTGCTGAATGATTTATCAAAAGCAATTATCAGCGGAAATGTGAAAAACGACAAACCAATTATCGTGGATTACAAAAACAACAACATAACATTCAGTAATGAGTGAGCTGTAAACAAAGAAACCGGAGATTTCCGGTTTCTTTGTTTTTATTGAATACTGTCAAGTTCTTCAAGTTCTTGTTGCGCTTCCTGATTCGATTGCACTTGTTCCTGCTGAAATTGTTCGTCTACTACCACTTTGTCTTTAATAAAAATAACTTTTCCTAATGCTACTACTAAAAGAGCAATGGAAATTATCATTAACCACTTGGGTAGTTTTTTAAGAGACGGTTCGGATTTTATAAAAGCTAAAATTCCAAACAAAACAGCTAAAACTGTAGGTAACAGAGCTATGGTACCCATTGGAAGTATTACAAAAATAATACTCAGAACAACAAAAATAATCGTTAGAATAATTAATAATTTTCTCATAACCATTTTATATTTAATGAATTATAATCCGGACGCGCTAATTAATTTTACTTGTCCTGTTCCTACCGGAATGCTGAATTTTATTAAAACAGGTACTTTATTTGCATCTGCTGTCAACCAAAGTAAATTTTTATCTTTACCGCGTAAAGCGTCCGTTTTTGCTGCCACCGACAATTTATAACATTCTTTAGTTCCTAAATTTCCCGCATTTGTTACGGTTTCTTTTCCCATATATTTTACCGATACAGGATATTCTTTTTCGTCAAAAACCATGTTGAATGAAATGATTTGGCCTGGTTTAAGTTTGGTCAAATCCATTTTACGCAGCTTAAATATTACCGTAACAATATCGGTAGTAGAAGCACCAACATTAAAAGATTTGTTTACGGGAGCTCTTCCGCGTTTGCTGGATGTACTTTTTATATTTCCGCCATTAAAAACATATTTTTCAGTTTTTCTGTAATTTCCTTCAAAAATATTTCTTTTATAAAGACTTGGAGTAAGCGTTGCAGGATCAACGTAAGACTCGTATAAATCTCTTATTTTGAAAAAATTATCCCACTTTGAAAATGTGGTAGCTGTAACGCTTAAATGCGAATAGGTTTTTTTGCTGGTTTTAACAGGTTGGGTTTGTATAGTTATTTGCGCCAATTGCGTCATAAGTCCGCTCATATTGTATGAGCCTGCATATACAAATTTTTCGTTTGGGTGTATTTGTGAAAAAATATTTCCACACACGAATAAAGCTACAAGAAGAAAAAGATTTTTTTTCATTTTCAGCAATCTATTTTTCGTTTTTCAAATAATGAATTATTTTTTTAGAATTATCAAGCAAAAATACGAGTAAAAAACCCAACAAAGCGCCTAAAATAACACTATAAACTCCATATTTTAAACGACTGTTCACCGGTATAGGATTTAAAACCAATCCCGACGGAAACTCTATCGGACGTTTGAAATCTACCAGTTTACTTTTTGTATAAGATTTTATGTCTTGTAAACGTAAAATATCATCGTAGAATAATTGTTTTTTCTGTTCTCCTACCACTAATCTATTGTTCTCAAAACTTATTTTCTTATCCGTATCTTTAAAATAAGTAACTTTTGCCAAACTGTCCAAACGGTTTATTTCCTTATCGCATAATTTAATTTTATCTTGCAAGTCGGTTTTTGCGCTTTCAAACTGCGCATTCATCATCGGATTATTATTAAAATACCTCAGCAATGCTTCCTGAAAAACCGGAAGTTGTGATATGTTTTTGGTAATGGCTTGAATATAGATTCTATCTTTCATTACCAAGTTCAATGTGTCGGTCAAAGAATGTTTTCGTTTAAAATCAACTGCATCCGGAGTTCCGTCTTTCAAATAATCTATGACGCTGAAATTTTGAATGGCTATAATATTTTTTGCTACGCTATCAGGGATTCCAAGTTTAGTAGCTAATGAGAAAGATTTATTGGTGGCCAGTGAATTTTGTAACTGCCTGCAAACTTCCTGTGCTGTAGAAGTTTCGCTACCGTAAAGAAGCGCAACAGAACCTGCCTTGTATTGTTTTGCTGAAGGTCTTGACAGATATAATCCCACAGCTACACTCAAAAATAAAACGGCTAAAAATAAAACCCAGTATTTTACCGCCAGTTGAAATAAAGAACCGATAAATTTTGCAAATCCTTTAATTACCTTTACAAGCCAGTTTACAAAAATGTTTAATAGATCAAGAAGATTAATTTCTTTTGTGTCTTTTTCTCCCATAACAAAGTATTATTTATTTTGATTTTTGATTAATTTTTAATTCAAATTTTGCTTTTCTTCAGTAGGATATTCTATTTCTTCATCTAAAAGATCATCATCTTCCCAATTTTTTTCAGGTTTTTGCGGACCTTCTTTTCTGAAAAAGACCGCTAACAGAGTCCCTGTTATTCCACCTGCAAGATGTCCTTCCCACGAAACAGGATCGTTTTGAGACCAAGGAAATAAATGCCACACATTATTGCCGTACAAAAATACAACAATTAATGAAATTGCTATCAGCGGAACGTGTTTTCTTATTATCCCGCTGAAAAAAAGAAAAAAAGAAAGTGCAAAAACAACTCCGCTTGCTCCAATATGATAGCTTTCTCTCCCTATAATCCACAAAAAAACACCACTGAATATAACGGACAAAACCAGTATTTTATTGGCTAGAGAACTATAAAAATAATACAAACTTACACTTAAAACAAAAAATGCAATTATATTATTTACTAAATGTCCTACATTTGCATGTATAAATGGTATAAAAAACAAGTGGAGAAAACTTTTTATTACTCGAGGTTCTAAGCCATATACTGTAAAATCCCAACCCATTCCTTTCTCAAACAAAAAAGCTAATATCATAAAAAAACTGATTATGCCCGGAATAAATACCGCATAATAAAATCGTTTTTTTTCATTTTTATAACTTTCCTGAGAATCCANTTTTCGTTATCATTGCATTACAAAAGTAATTCTTTTTTCAATTATCAGTTAAAACAAAATAAAAAAACCGATAAAGTTTTTATATTCTGTAACTTATTAATTAGGGATTTACAAATATTTTAATTGTTTGTTTTGAGTTATAATAATTTCCTATTAACTTTGTAGAAAGCCAAAAACAATCCAATACCTCCTAAAAATGAGTTACTTAAATTTTGACAAAACGCTGCTGATGAACTTGGAAAAATCATTATCCAAGGAGATAATTCGCTCAAACAGAGCAGGAACATACAATTTCACCACCCTTATAGATTGTAACACACGAAAATATCACGGGCAATTGGTAATGCCTCTTCCTGATTTAGACGATTCAAATCACGTATTGCTTTCATCGCTGGATGAAACTGTAATCCAACATGGAGCAGAGTTTAATTTGGGAATTCATAAATATGAAGGAAATAATTATAGTCCAAACGGACATAAATACATTCGTCAATTTGACTGCGAAACAATTTCCAGAACCGTATACAGAGTTGGAGGAGTAATTTTGTCAAAAGAAAGAATGCTTGTTTCGTTTGAGCCGCGTATACTTATCAAATACACATTACTTGAAGCTCATTCTGCTACTTTGCTTCGTTTTAAACCTTTCCTTGCATTTCGAAGCGTAAATGAACTTACCCTGCAAAATAGCGTAGCAAATACTTCGTATCTGGATTTGAAAAACGGAATTAGTATGAAATTATACGAAGGATATCCTAATCTGTGTATGCAGTTTTCAAAAAGTAATACATACACACATCAACCCGATTGGTACAAAGGAATTGAATATTATAAAGAACAAGAACGCGGATACAGTTTTAAGGAAGACTTGCTGGTTCCGGGATATTTTGAAATGCCCATAAAAAAAGGAGAAAGCGTTATTTTCTCAGCCGGAATTACCGAAGTTTCTCCGCGAAGTTTAAATTCGTTGTGGGATAAAGAGATATTAAGAAGAAACAAACGCGTGGATATGTTTACATGCCTTAAAAACTCCGCTCAGCAATTTTATAAACGCGAGGGAGAAAAAACATATCTTTTAGCCGGTTATCCTTGGTTCGTAGCGCGTGCCAGAGATGAATTTGTTTCGTTGGTGCCAAGTACTTTACTAATTGACAGACCCGATTATTTTGATGATATCATAAATACAGCCATTCCTGAGATAGAAGAATTTATCAAAGGGAAACTGAACGGTTTTAAACTGAAAGGATTGGACGAACCTGATGTATTGCTTTGGTTTATTCGAGCCGTTCAACAATTTTCCGAAGTAAAATCAATTCCAGAAGCAGCAACACATTTTGGCGAAATTGCAGCCAAAGTNGTAAATTTTATCCGCAAACAAAATCATCCGAATTTAATTTTACATAATGACGGACTTTTATATGTAAATGGAAATGAAAAACCTGCTACATGGATGAATGCTGTTGAGAACGGAAGACCAATAACACCTCGTACAGGATATGTTGTTGAAATTAATGCATTGTGGTATAACGCTTTAAAATTCACTTCCGATTTAGAACGTGAAAGAGGAAACGAACAATCTGCCGATTTACTCAATTATCAAGCAGAAATTCTAAAAGATTCTTTTGTTCAAAAATTTTGGAACGGAACGTATTTATATGATTATGCCTTAGACAATTATCAAGATACGGAAGTTCGTCCCAATATGATTTTTGCTGTGGGTTTGCCTTATTCTCCATTGGATAAAAAACAACAAAAATCAGTGGTGGATATTTGTACGCGTGAGTTACTCACACCAAAAGGACTTCGCACGCTAAGTCCTAAAAGCGGTTCGTACCGTCCGGAATATATAGGCGCTATGGAACATCGCAATTCAAATTATCATAACGGCCCTGCCTGGGCTTGGACTTTTGGTTACTTTGCTTCAGCGTATTTACGCGTATATAAACAAAGCGGAAAATCGTTTATTGAACGGATGTTGAACGGTTTTGAAGCGGAAATGACTGAAATGTGTGTAGGAAGCATTTCCGAACTTTTTGATGGAAATCCGCCATTTAAAGGGCACGGAGCGCCATCCTTTGCAATGAGCGTAGCAGAAATAATCAGAGTATTGGATATGTTGAAAAAGTTTGATAACGAAAACGAAACTGCCTTATGAAAGCACTGATGTTCGGTTGGGAGTTTCCTCCTCATATTTTGGGTGGTTTAGGTACTGCAAGTTACGGATTGACAAAAGGAATGTCGTTGCAACCCGATATGGAAATTACGTTTGTAATTCCAAAACCGCATGGCGATGAAGACCAGAGTTTTCTCAAAATTATAGGTGCGTGTAATGTTCCTGTAGTGTGGAAAGAAAACAGTTGGGAACACGTAAATCATCGAATTGGAAAAACGATGCATCCCGATGAATATTTCTGGTTGCGTAACGGAATAAAATATGATTTCCGTCGTATTCATACCAACGATTTGGGCTGTATTGATTTTTCAGGACGTTATCCTGACAATTTAATTGAAGAAATCAGTAATTATGAAGCTGTTGCAAGTGTTTTGGCTCATCAACTCGATTTTGATATAATTCACTCGCACGATTGGCTTACTTATCCTGCAGGTGTTTTTGCAAAACAAATCAGCGGAAAACCATTGGTTATTCACGTTCACGCTACCGATTTCGACCGCAGCCGCGGAAAAGTAAACCCTACAGTTTACGGCATTGAAAAACGAGGAATGGATGAGGCAGATCACATTATGACAGTAAGCGAACTTACACGTCGAATTGTGATAGAAAAATATCATCAGCATCCAAATAAAGTAACTACGGTACATAACGCGGTAGAACCGCTGGAAAATGTGGAAAGTTTTACCAAAACCCCTCGAAAAGATAAAGTGGTTACATTTCTTGGAAGAATTACAATGCAAAAAGGACCGGAATATTTTGTGGAAGCTGCTCACAAAGTTATTCAACGTACAAAAAACGTACGTTTTGTAATGGCCGGCAGCGGCGATATGATGAATGCAATGATAGATTTGGCAGCCAAAAGAGGCATTGCCGACCGTTTTCATTTCCCGGGTTTTTTACGCGGAAGCGAGGTGCATCAAATGTTGGCGGAAAGCGACGTTTATATTATGCCGTCTGTTTCCGAACCGTTTGGAATTTCGCCATTGGAAGCTATGCAAGTGGGAACGCCGAGTATTATTTCGTACCAATCGGGTTGCGCAGAGATTCTCACCAATGTGATTAAAACAGATTATTGGGATATAGATGCGATGGCGGATGCTATTTACAGCATTGTAACTTATCCGGCAATGTATAAAAGTTTGCACGAAAGAGGTTTGGAAGAAGTAAATAATATTAAATGGTATGATGCAGGACTGAAAGTGAGAGCTATTTATGATAAAGTTAGGTAGAGACGATTTATGTATCGTCTGTACTTTTATTAATATTTCAAAATCAAAAAAACAAAATAAAATCTACATATATGAAAAACATTTGCTTGTGCTTTGAAGTGCATCAACCGTTGCGACTGAAACGTTACCGATTTTTTGAGATTGGTCAAGACCATTATTATTACGATGATTTTCAGACAGAAGAACGAATCAGGCAATTGGCAGAAGAATCTTATTTGCCAGCCAATAAAATATTAGCAGAAATGATTCGCGCTACAAACGGAAAATTTAAATGTGCTTTTTCCATCTCAGGTGTTGCTCTTGAACAGTTTGAACAATACGCTCCGGATGTGATAGACAGTTTTAAGGAATTAGCAAAAACAGGAAGTGTAGAATTTCTGGCAGAAACATACTCACATTCATTAGCTTCAATTTATGATGCAAATGAATTTGAAAAACAGGTAAAATTGCACGCCGACAAAATTGAAGCATTATTTGGGAAAAAACCAACCGCTTTCAGAAATGCTGAATTGATTTATTCTGATGAAATTGGAGAAATTGTTTCAAAATTAGGATATAAAATAATGTTGATTGAAGAAGCCAAACACATTATGGGATGGAAAAGTCCGAATAATATTTATACCCATTCTTATGTCCCTAAATTGAAATTATTGGTACGTAATAATAAATTTAGCGATGATGTTTCTTTTCGTTTTTCGAACCGTACGTGGAGCGACTATCCTTTAGATGCATGGAAATATATGGATTGGATTGCAAAAACTCCTGAGAACGAAGAAATTATCAATATCTGGATGGGATATGAAGCAATCGGGACTTTCCAAAAAGCAGAAACTGGAATTTTTGATTTTATAAAAGCGTTGCCTTATCACGCTATGGAAAATGGCATCGGATTTACAACACCATCGGAAGCCGTAAAAAAATCGGAACCAAAAGATGCATTGATTTGTCCTTATCCTATCAGTTGGTCAGGAAATAAAGATTTAAGTGTTTGGAATGGAAATGACCTGCAAAACGAAGCTTTGAATAAATTATACGCTGTTAGTGAACGCGTTCGTATGTGTAAAGATAAGCCGCTTTTACACGACTGGCTTATATTGCAAACCACTGATAATTTTCGCTATATGAGCCATACCGATGCTTATGGAACAAACTATTCATCGCCGTACGAAGCATTTATCAATTATATGAATGTGCTCGCCGATTTTCTCGACAGAGTTGAAGCGCAATATCCTTCCACCGTTGATAATGAAGAATTAAATGCACTTTTGAAAACGATTAATAATCAGGAAAAAGAAATAGCCACATTGGAAGAAGAATTGAAAAAAGCACGGGCAAGAAAAGAAAAGAAAGCCGAATAAAATAATGCTCCAACGAAAATATACCTTTGCCAAAGTTTTGAACTTTGGCAAAGTTGTTTTTATATTATTTTACTACTATGGTATCTTTATCTAAATCAAAACCGAGCAACATTCCATCATAAAGTTCAGACATTTTTGCCAAAATTTCCACCTTATTATTATTGGTAAATAAACTCAGTGTTTTCATCATTTTCAGGAATCCATCCGCATCAAAATATAATTTCAGATTATTTCCTGATTTTGCTGCAATGGCGTGCATTTTGCCTATACCTAATGCGTAGCTCATTGTTATTATTTTTGTTTTATTATCCATCAAATATTTCCCTGATAATTTAAAAATTCCCAATTTTGCGGAATAAGTACTGTCGCTATTAAAAACAAAATAACATCTTCCTTCTTTAATCCCGATTTTTTCGCAATACTCGTTGAATGCGTCCTCAACTTGTGTTGCAACAAGAGCTCCGCCTGCTTTTTTCAAAAGATTTTCAGTTTCAAACTTGCAAGCCGTACTTTTATAATCCCATCTTCCTTGTAAATCTTTCTGCGAAAAAGAAGAACTCTTTATCAATTTGTTCCAAATTTTACTCAATGCTGAAATAGAGTCTGATTCCGTTTTATTTTGAGAATAAGATATGTTTGAAGAGAATAAAAATATTCCCGTACAAACTAGGAAAATAAATTTCAGATTTCTCATTTTTTATTCCGATTAAAATTCGATGCAAAAATAATCATTTTTTACAAACAAAAATCCCGTTCCAAATTGGAACGGGATTTAGCGGAAATCAGCAAATTTATAAAAACTAAGGATTAGGTGGTGTATTATGGGACTATTTTCAATTATTTTCAAATGTCAATTTACTCATCAGTTTTATATTATTCAGGTCGTAATAATCATACTGATAAATTCCATCGGAAGCAATCATCATCAGAATTTTATTTAATGGAATGACATCGTAACCGTTTATATTTGTAAAATGATGAATGGTATTAGCAACAAGCGTTTGCGGATTTTTTGCATCAAATACTTTCAATCCGTCGTCGCACAAAAATAAAATGCCGTTGTCAATTCCAAGTCCTTTTGGGTTTGTCATTGAATAAGAAGCAATTTCTTTCGGATTTTTCACATCGCTCACATCCACTACAAACAATTCATTTTCAGTTTGTCCGCATAAATTCCCGGAATGTACTGTTACATACGCTTTATCGTCTTCCACTACAACAGGATCGCAGCCATAAGCGTGTGAAATTCTTGATTGATAATCAGGTAATAATGGGTCTGAAACAGAATAAATCAACATTCCCGTAGGCGTTCCCATAAATAAATTGTCTTTGTAACTGAAAATGGTTTCCACATTTCCACCGACATAAACATCTTGCGCCGCTTTTTCCGGTTCAGCTCCGTTGAATTTAAAAATACTCAACTGATTTTGAAAAACAGAATACAAATAATCATCATAAAATACAAAGCGCGACATTGAACCATTAATACCTGTGGAAGAGCCGGATTTTACTCCTCCATTATTCGCATACACGGCATCTTCGAGCATCGGATTTCCCCAACCCCACCAAATTCCTCCGGATGTATTTACAGGCACTGTCTTTTCTTGAACTTCCCAACCAACAATGATAGACGTTTCTTTTTGTTCGTTCATTTTTTCCCAGTCGCATCCATACACATTATCGGTTGAAGGAAGTGCATTGGGAAACATATCTTCAGCACGTCCTAATTCTGCCGGAGAAGAAGGATCGGAAATATCAAACCAAACCAAATCTACATACGAATCGGCATACAAAATTCCGTTTCTGATTGCCACATCGGTATTTCCGAGTAATTCAATGAATCCCGCATTTTTAGGGCTTGCCGGATTTTGATCGTCGATGATATGAATTCCTACTTCCGGTTCCGATATATAAAGAAAACCTTCGTAGTAGCATATTTTACCCTCTTTAGAAATCGGTTTTGCTTCCGAGGTTACTTTTACCGGAGCGCGAAACGCGGTTTTACTCATAAATACCGGTTCATTTACCGTATACGTGACGGTATCTTCAATTTTTTCGGTACAAGCGCCGAGCGATAAAATTCCCATTAAAAGGAAACTGTAGTTTAGTTTTTTCATAATTGTATTTGGTTAATTTATTCTCGAAATTTTAATTTTTGCTTTATAATCAGAATATTTTATCGGTGAATTTACTGACGGATATGGATTTAATTCCAAAAGTTTTATTTTCAGATTATTATAAACGGCGGAATCCGACCATTGATTATTATTTAATGTGTATAATTCCACTGTTTTTGACGAAGAATTTATTTCAGAAATTGTAAAACGCGCTCCGGCAACGCCTTCCCAAACACAAACGGCTCCTTCCGGACAACGCGAATCGGTAAATACAGAATCGAAACGAATTTCATATTGATTATCAGCACTTTTAACCGATTTAGTTACCTGAATGATGTACTCATCGTTGTAATTGAAATCTTTTATGCTCTCGCATCCAACAAAAAATATCAAAAAACAAGATATTATACTGAAAATCTTCATAAGATTAAAACTTTTCCACATTTCCTATTTTTCCTATAAAAAGAATGATACCCGTACTTTTTTCGCGAATGAGGAAAATAAAAGGTTTATTCACTACAAAGTAAGGAATTTCTTCAACAGGTAATGAGCTTGTATAAATTCCAATGGTAGTAATTGCGGCTGCTTTGGTTCCTTCCTCGGTTACTTCCACATACGTATCTTGCTGCACAAAACTTACAAACAGCGGTTTCAATTCTGAAATTCTGTCTAATTCGGCATTTATATTAAATGCTTTTTTTATTCCCATTGATTTTAAAGCATCATTCAAAATGTATGTGTTTTTGGTCTTAAAACGTGGAAGAAAAAGTTTTACTTTTCTTTCTTCCATACTGTTAATCATTGCGTTAAACGACTCTGAATTAAGACTTTGAAGAACATCCGAAGTAGTTTTTCCATACTCCGGTAAAATTACCGTCATTGAAAAAGCGCCGTTTCCATAAGGCAAATCTACAAATTGAGCCAAATCATTTTTGCCGTAGGAGACAGTATCTTCTTTTACCATCATTCTCACAGTATTCTGTTGATTTTTTTCATTTGCGAATGTGTAATCTATGGTACTCTCAGGATTAAATTGTTTTACCCACATTCCTTTGAAATAAACAGCATTCATCAAAAACATTCTCGCATCCGGGTCAATTTCATTCAAGACTTTGGGTATTAAATTATTAGTTTTTCGCGCACACCAACCGTTAATTGTGTCGAGTGATAATTGTTGGTTGCTAAAATCCAACGCTTTAATGTAAGCATTGAAATAATCGGTATTTACTTTCAGAAAATCGGGTTTTACCGAAAACCCCTCTTTATACCAAATTGAATTTGCAATACTTAAATCGGTTTTAGAATCCATTTGAGGCAGTGAAGTCTGCATAATTTTGTAGTAACTATTAATTACTTCATCAGACAAACCGCTCATTTTCAATGCCGTTTCAATTTCGGTTTTGGTTTCTCCTTGTGCGCCGTTGCGCAACATTCCCAATGCAATACTTAAACTCATTGGCGAAACAAATACATTGGAATTATCAACCGCAGCAATGGTATTATTCAAAAAATCAAATGCGAAATCGTTATCCTGACTTACACGCGCTTTTTGTGCGACGGTCAGTTGAATTGGTTTAAATTCCTTATTTTGAGTCGGTTCATCTGTCGATTTACAACTCATAAGTAAACCAATCAATAATAAAATGGAAATAAGTTTTTTCATAATTATAGAATTGTATTCTTTAAATTTTTTATTTATCTAAAATATTTATTTCAGGATTCTTTTTTTCTACGGTGTTCCGACTTCCATCTTCTGACTTCCTTTTTTATTACAATCCTATTCGCAATCCTCCGTTAAATCCCACATTTAGAGGTGTTTCCGTGCGTGCGCTCATCGGCTGATTGTTTTTAAAGTAATATGTGATTTTCGGTTCAAAAAACAAACTCCAGTTTTTATCCAATTTATAACCCACTCCAAAAGCAGCGTTTATAGAAGTTTGCACTCCGTCAATCTTGGAATACACATTGGTATTTTGTTCTGCATTTTGATTTTTAATGGTTTGCTTATAAATACTGCGCATTCCTTTTTCAACGGTTCCTCCTGTCGAGAAATAATAGTTCCAATGTTTCTTTTCCGAAATCAACACATTCAAATTCAGCGGAATACCCAAATAATGTAAATCCAATGTAGCGTCTGCTTCTTGCCAGTCGTAACTGTAAGAATAATTGGAACGCAAATAAGTATAAACCAACCCGGTACTGACACCCAAATGTGGAGTGAAATTTTTCTGCACTAAAAATTGAAAAGCCAACGGAGGAAAATGTTGAATGCTGGTAAATTGGTTTGGCTGTATAATGTAAGCGTTTGCTGAAGATGTTAATGCATTCAGATTATCTCCATACATTTCTTTTACAGTCAAAGGAGCTGCATTTGCATACAAATCGCCTTTTGAAGAACTTAAATCGGATTTTCCATAAGTACCAACATTAACCGCCAACAACCAGTTATTTTTAATTTTCTTGTTTGATGGTTTTTCTTTTACATCTTCCAACACTTCCGGAATTTCGGGCAACGAAGTAATTTCAGGGTTAGTTTTTTTAGCGGGAATACTATCTCTGTTTTGCAAATCGCTATTTGCAATGCCTTGCTTTACTTCGTTTGCCTGAAATGCCGTACTTGATTGATTGTTTGAAGTGCTTATTATATCAGAGTTTTTTGTGTTTTGATTTTTTGTTTCCGTTTCTAAAGATGTATTTGAACTATTTGTAGAGGTTTGTTTAATGGTCTTATATTGTTGTGATTTAGATTGAACATTTGAGAGTGATTTTTCTTTTTTATATTCTTGATTCCCGGAAGATGAAGGAATATTTTGGTTTTCTGAAGATAAAGTTGTTTGAGATTTTGTTGTCTCAATTTGAACAGATTTATTGTCTGCCATCCGGTTTGTATTATCGTTTTTAATCGGAGTTAACAATAAAAGCAAAGCCAAAGATGCAGCAACGCCTCCTCCTGCGACATACCACCAAATTGGCACAATACGCTTTTTCTTCGGCGCAAGTTGTTTTTCAATTCCTTTCCAAACACTCTCGTCCAAAGGCATTGGGTAATTTTCGAGCTTGTTTTTTATACTTTCGCCAAAAATATCCTGATTTTGTATGTTATTTATATCTTGCATTTTTTTATTTCTCGCAAAGGCGCAATTAATCTTAATAATCTGAAAAACATTTCTATTTTTTTATGATAAACATCAAACGGTTAACGCCAAACTATGAAGTATTCATCAACTCCAAAATTATCGTTTGCAATTTCTGTCTTGCTCTTGAATATTGCGTTCGAATCACTCCTTCGGTGGTTTTTAGTTGTTGCGCTATTTCCGTATAAGAAAATCCTTCAATACATACCAAGTTGAAAACCGTTCTGTAAACTTCAGGAAGTGAAGTAATGCACTCCATCAATTCATCTGCAGTAATTTTTTTCACATCCACATCAATATTTTCGTCTATTATGGCAGCGTTTACGTCTAAATCTTGCCATTTCACAATATTTTTCCTTCTTAAAAATTCCAGCACCGTATTTACCACAATCTGCCTAATCCAGGCTCCTAATGCACCTTTTTCAGAGTATTTATCAGCGTTTGTAAACACTTTTACAAATCCATCCTGCAATAAATCTTTGGCGGTATCAACGTCTTTCACATAACGGACACACAAAGTCATCATCATAGGAGCGTATGTTTCGTAAATTTCACGCCTCGCCCACGATTCTCCACGTTTATATCCCGCAATTAAACGTTGTTCATCCATTAGATTCATTGCTTCTTTTTTATATGATGAATTGATGTTGCATTTTGCAACAAAGATGAGAAAATTATTTTTGTTAAAAAAGTCTAAACTATGATTTTTAGGATTGAGATGATTTTAAAATAAAAAGAGCCAAGTTTTTTGTCTTGGCTCTTATGTCTTGAATCCGAAAATCTTATTTCAAATATTTATCCAACCATTCAAAGAAAGTACGCTGCCACAAAATTCCGTTTTGAGGTTGAAGCACCCAATGATTTTCATCAGGGAAAATCAACATTTCAGCAGGAACGCCGCGTAAAACCGCTGCATTGAATGCCGCCATTCCTTGCGATGCAAGAATACGATAATCTTTTTCGCCATGGATTATCAAAATCGGCGTGTCCCATTTATCTATGAAAAGATGTGGAGAATTTGCATAACTTTTTTGCGCCGTAGCATTATTCTTTTCCCAAAATGCGCCTCCTAAATCCCAATTTACAAACCACATTTCTTCTGTTTCCAAATATTGTTGCGGAAGATTAAACATTCCGTCGTGCGCAATAAACGCTTTGAAACGTTTGTTGTGATGTCCTGCCAACCAATACACTGAAAATCCCCCATAACTTGCACCAACACAACCCAATTTATCTTTATTTACATACGCCTCTTTTGCAACGGCATCAATAGCGGAAAGATAATCTTTCATATTTTGTCCGCCATAATCGCCGCTGATTTGTTCGTTCCATTCATGACCAAAACCTGGCAATCCTCTGCGGTTTGGTGCAACAATAATGTAACCGTTTGCAGCCATCATTTGGAAATTCCAACGGTAACTCCAAAACTGACTAACAGCAGATTGTGGTCCGCCCTGACAATATAAAAGTGTCGGATATTTTTTATTCGGGTCAAAATTGGGCGGATAAATTACCCAAGTAAGCATTTGTTTACCATCGGTAGTTGGAATCCAGCGTTCTTCTACTTTTCCCATTTTGAGTTGAGCGAGAATTTCTTTGTTTTCAAACGAAAGCTCGGTTTCTTTTCCTGTTTGTGGATTTACCGAATAAATTTCGTCCGGTTTGCTCATCGAATGTTTTACCGCTATTAATCTATCTTTCAAAGGAATAACCGTAGTGTAATCGTGAATTCCTTCGGTAATTTTAATAATAGAATCGGTTGCAATATCAGCGCGATAAATTTGTGTTACTGCGTGCCAAACACTTACAAAATATATGGATTTACTATCTGTAGTCCAATTTAAAGCTTCCGCATTTTGGTCAAATTTTGCACTTACATCTTTTTTCTCGCCTGTTTCCACGTTCATCACAAAAAGCCGAACTTTGTCCGATTCGTAACCATCGTGTTCCATACTTTCCCAAGCCAACCATTTTCCATCGGGCGAAAAAATCGGGTTTTGATCGTAACCCATCATTCCTTCCGTTTTATTGGTCGATTTCCCGCTTGTCAAATCATAAAAATAAATATCGGAATTGGTTGAAAGAGCATATTCTTTGCCTGTTTTCTTCCGGCAAGTATAAGCAACGGTTTTTCCATCGGGACTCCAGGCAAGTTGTTCAATTCCTCCAAAAGGTTTCATTGGACTTTCATAAGGTTCGCCTTCCAAAATGTCTTTTACATTTTCCAATTTGCCGCCAACAATATCAGCAATAAATGGATGAGGAACGGTTTCAACCCATTCGTCCCAGTGTTTATACATCAAATCTTTCACGATTTTCCCGCTTGCTTTGGGCAAATCCGGATATTTTTCCACCGTTTTTTGTCCGTAAGGAACATCGGCGACAAAAAGAATTTTTTTCTCGTCGGGCGAAAACATAAAATCGCTTATATCTTTCTCATAATTAGTTAATTGTCTTCTTCCGGAACCATCCGCTTTCATTCCCCAAACCTGCATACTTCCGCTTTCGTTTGAAAGAAACGCGATGGTTTTGCTGTCTTTTAACCATTTGGCAGCCGTTTCTTTTATCGCAGTTTCAGTTATTTGTTTTTTATCGCTTCCATCCACATTCATCACAAAAAGTTCTGAATTACTTTTGTTTTGTTCGATGCTGTAATATGATACGCTGTAAAGAATTTTGTTTTCATCGGGTGAAACCTGCACGTTTCCAATTCTTCCAAACGACCAAAGAATTTCAGGCGTCATCAAACTGTCTTTTGCTGTAACAATGTGTTTCCCAATAATTTCTTTTGATTCTTCTTTGCTTTCCGATTTTGCTTCGGACGATTTTTTACAAGCTGTAAACGAGGTTGTCAGGGCTATTGCCATACATAAGATTTTAATCGTTGTTTTCATAATTTTTTTCAATTAAAATGCAAATATACAACAATATTGATTTTCAGAAGTTGATTTTTCAAACTATTCTTTTTGAAAATTGTTTTTTGAAAATAATCATCCTTTTTAAAATATGACAAAAACAGATAATTTTGCAGAAAAAGCTGCGGCTTGGGACGAAGACCCCAAAAAAATAGCGATGACAAATCGTTATGTGAAAGAAGTATTGAAGTTCGTAGATTTTCAACCCGACTGGAAAGTGCTGGAAATTGGAGCAGGTACGGGATTAGTAGGTTTACAGATTTTACCAAAAGTGAAATCGGTTGTTTTTGAAGATACGTCGGAAGCGATGCTGAATATACTGAAACAAAAATTGACTCCGGAGGAAAACAAAAAAACAGAAATTTTTCACGGCGAAGTAACAGATTACAAGGAAAACAATATTGATGTGGTGATTTCTGCTATGGCTTTTCATCATATTGAAGATATTGACGCTTTATTGAAACATATTCATTCCATTGTAAAACCAAACGGAATTGTCGCAATTGCCGATGTCCGTACTGAAGACGGTTCTTTTCATCATTTTCAGCCCATNCCGCACAAAGGATTTGACACCGATGCACTTTCNTTNCAGTTTTTTTCTGCAGGTTTCTCTGTNAAAAGTGTTCATACATATAATATTTTGCAGAGAGAACGAGCGCCCGGAATAATTTCGGAATANGAACAATTTTTATTAATCGCCAAAAAAGAAAGTTAAAACGTTGTAACGACTTATTTAGAGCCGTTTTTTAATGAAAAAGAGTGTTTTTGCGGAAAAATGAAGATTTTTTTTAATTTTTTTTGATGAATTTTGCTAAAACTATTGCAGGGACGATAAAAGATTGTATTTTTGCGTTAAATTAATTTTCTTTTATAAATTTATAAAAAACTATGAAAGCATTAGTAGAAAAAATTCAAGGTCAAATCGCTGCTTTCTCTGAAAATGCAGCTCTTCAAGTAGAAAAAGGTAATAAAGCAGCAGGCGCACGTGCACGCAAAGCTTCTTTGGAATTGGAAAAATCTTTGAAAGAATTCCGTAAAGTATCTATCGACGCTTCTAAATAAGCTGATGATAAGAAATTTTCAAAGCCGGTTCGGAAAAGAATCGGTTTTTTTGTTTTAAAATTTAGAGGNNAAAAAGAACGTTGTAACAATAGATTTGTTACTTTTGTATATTTCTTTAATAAAAATAAATTTATGCGTAAGCCCAATTACAGTACTCTTATTTTTATTGCCATCTCGGTAATTCTTGCCGTATTGCTGATAAAAAATAAAATTGCTGAGAAACACTCGGAATACGATTCGAGCACGGTTCTTAACCGCATTGTAAACGTACAGGAGCTTTCACTTGTAAAATATAATTATGCGGGAGTAATTGGTTTTAAAGATTACATGAAAATAATGAACATTCAAGTTCCGCTTACCGAAAAATTTTTCCTCTTAAAATACAACGGATACATTAAAGCAGGAGTTGATTTGAAAGATGCGGANGTGAAAACCAATGGCGAGAGCGTAAAAGTTACGCTTCCCAAACCCAAAATTATGGATACNGTGATTGACGAAAAATCCATCCGCGTGTANGATGAAAGCATGAATCCTTTNAATCCCGTTTCGATTATTGATTACAATAAAGCCATTGTAAAAGAAAAAGAAACAATGGTAAAAGACGCTGTCAATCAGGGCATTTTAAAGAATGCTTCAGACCAGGCGCATCTTATTATAAGCGGAATTTTACAAGAAATGGGATTTAAAAANATNGAAATNAAAGAAGTGCAAACAATTATACTGCCTGAAAGAAAATAAAATCATCTTCTATAAACTATTGAATACAAACTAAATACTATGTATCAAAACTTTAAATCTTATTTATCAACCGAACTTCAAAACATTCAAGAAGCCGGCTTATATAAAAATGAACGTGTAATTATTTCTCCACAAGGAGCTATTATACGTGTTTCAGATGGCAAAGAAGTGCTTAATTTTTGTGCCAACAACTATCTTGGACTTTCCAACAATCAAAAACTGAAAGACGCTGCCAAAAATGCTATTGACACACACGGTTACGGAATGTCTTCCGTGCGGTTTATTTGCGGTACAGGCGANTTACACAAAGAACTGGAAACAGCTATCGCCAAATTCTTTGGAACGGAAGANACNATTTTGTACGCTGCTTGTTTNGATGCAAACGGCGGNGTTTTCGANCCNTTATTAAACGAAGAAGACGCGATTATTTCCGATGCGTTGAATCACGCTTCCATTATCGACGGCGTTCGTCTTTGCAAAGCAAAACGTTATCGCTACGCCAATGCCGATATGGCTGATTTGGAAGAACAATTGAAAAAAGCACAGGAACAACGTTTTCGTTTAATCGTTACCGACGGCGTTTTTTCTATGGACGGAAATGTTGCGCCGCTCGATAAAATTTATGCATTGGCTGAAAAATACAATGCTATGGTAATGGTAGACGAAAGTCACTCGGCAGGCGTTGTGGGAAAAACAGGACGAGGCGTTACGGAATTATATNATNTGAAAGGAAAAATAGAAATTATTACCGGCACACTTGGAAAAGCCTTTGGAGGCGCAATTGGCGGTTTCACTACNGGGAAAAAAGAAATTATTGATATGCTTCGCCAGCGTTCGCGTCCTTATCTTTTCTCNAATTCCATTCCTCCAATGGTAGCGGCGGCAGGTATCAAAATGTTTGAAATGATGGACGAAACCAACGAATTACAAGATAAACTTCACACCAACACCGAATATTTTGTAAAAAAAATGAAAGCAGCCGGCTTCGACATCAAACCCACGGAATCTGCTATTTGTGCCGTGATGCTTTACGATGCAAAACTGTCGCAAGAAGTAGCTTCCAAATTATTAGAAGAAGGAATTTACGTTATCGGATTTTATTATCCGGTGGTTCCGCAAGGGCAAGCGCGCATACGCGTACAAATTTCCGCTGCTCACGAAAAAGAACATTTGGATAAATGTATCGCTGCTTTTACCAAAGTAGCGAAAGAATTTGGCGCTATAAAATAATTAACGTTGAACCAAAATAACTTTAAAAACTTTCAACTTTTAACTTTATAAACTAAGCAATGAAAGCATTAGTAAAAAAATATCCTGAAAAAGGAATTTGGATGGAAGATATTCCTGTTCCGCACGTTGGAATAAACGATGTTTTGATAAAAATAAAGAAAACAGCTATTTGCGGAACGGATTTACATATTTATAAATGGGACGATTGGGCGCAAAAAACCATTAAAACGCCTATGACAATTGGTCACGAATATGTTGGCGTAGTTGTGGAAAAAGGACGAGGCGTAAAAAACGTAAAAATAGGTGATCGCGTTACAGGAGAAGGACATATTGCTTGCGGGCATTGCAGGAATTGCCGGAGAGGAAAATTGCACGTATGTGAAAATACCGTCGGCGTTGGCGTAGATCGCGACGGCGCTTTTGCGGAATATCTTTCACTACCAGAATCAAATGTTGTTCATCTTGACGATAGAATTCCGGATGAAATTGCATCCATTATGGATCCGTTTGGAAACGCGACACACACCGCTTTGTCTTTTCCCGTGCTTGGTGAAGACGTTTTGATAACCGGAGCGGGTTTAATAGGAACAATGGCAGTGGCAATTTGTAAATTTGCAGGAGCAAGAAATATTGTTGTTACCGATTTAAGCGATTACCGTTTGGAAATAGCAAAAAAAATGGGCGCCACACTCACCATCAATCCTAAAAAAGGCGAAACCATTGAAGAGGCGATAAAACAACTAAGAATGCACGGTTTTGATATCGGTTTGGAAATGTCCGGTTCGCCTGCTGCTTTTGAAAGTATGATAGAAAATATGTACAACGGTTCTAAAATTGCGTTATTGGGAATTTTACCCAACTCTACGCAAGTGGATTGGAACCGCATNATTTTCAAAGCATTAACACTGAANGGNATNTATGGACGCGAAATGTGGGAAACTTGGTATCAAATGGANCAAATGCTTATACGCGGNCTGGATTTAACTCCTGTTATTACTCACCGTTTCAGTGTTGACGATTTCCAAAAAGGATTTGATGTAATGGAAANTGGNGAATGCGGCAAAGTAATTTTAAGTTGGGAATGATGTTAGACTTTTAGAGTCAAGAACCAAGAGCCAAGAGCCAAGATTTATAGACTTTTTTGTCTTAATTCTTGGCTCTTGGTTCTAAANATCTATTTCCATTTAATTCTATCNCTGCTTTTCTTTTCAAAAATAAGAATATAAAGCGTTACCAAAGGGAGAAAAATATCGAACAAAGGAATGGTAAAATAAAATCGTTGTTCGCCAAGTTGTTTAGCGGATTTATTGATGATAACCATTTGCAATAAAAACCAGCGCACTAAAAAGAAAAATCCGGCAACGGCAACGCTTATCCAATTTCCAAAAACAGCTGTTAAAATAATGCTTGCATAAAATAAAGCCCTGCTTACAGGTTCCACCGCCAATCGTAATTTACTTTCACTTTTATAATGTCCCGAAACTGACAAATGCCTTTCTTTTTGAGCATACCATTGTTTGAATGTTTTCTTTGGTTCGCTCCACGTTACGCTTTCAGCTGATATTTCTACTTCCGTGTTGGTTTTGTTTGCTCCACGCTGTACCATTAAATCATCGTCTCCCGACATTAAATTCAGAGTAGTAGCAAATCCTTTCAAATTGAAGAAAGTCTCTTTTCGGTATGCCATATTTCGTCCCACACCCATATAAGGACGTCGTGCCATTGCCATTCCCAAATATTGAATGCCAATGAAAAGAGTATCATATTTGATAAGTTTGTTCAGAAATCCTTTTCGTTTCAAATAGCCGCCGTAACCCAACACAAATTCCGTTTCGGCTTGGAAATTCCGCACCATATTGGTAATCCACTTATTTCCTTCAGGCATACAATCTGCATCGGTAAAAAGAAGTAAATCATTTTTAGCCGCTTTTATTCCGATGGTTAAACCCAGTTTTTTTGTACTTATGCTTTTTGTTTCTTTTGGTACAAACGATGTTTTCAAATTCGGATGTTGAGTTGTCATCCATGCCAAATAATCCTCCGTATTATCATACGAACCATCATCAACTACAACTACTTCATAATCGGGATAATCTTGAGAAAGGAAAAGAGGAAGATATTTTCGAAGATTTTCTTCTTCATCACGGGAACATATAATTACAGAAACTGCCGGTCTCGATTCATCAAAATGCACTTTTCCTTTTTTGATTCTTCTTTTTTGACAGATAATTCCCATAAAATAACAAAGATAATAATACAATTGAATGCCAAAAGCAATCAAAAGCAACATCAAAAATCCAAGTTCAAAATAAGAAAAGTAAAAAGTAAAAATATCCATAAATTACCACCAACCCCTTAAAGGGGAAATTAATTGTTTACAGAAAATATTTTATATTTTGCCCAACGTGAAAAGTCCCCCTATGGGGGATTTAGGGGGCTTTATATTTCATCCGAAGTGTACGCTTTTGGTAATGCTCTCAAATTATATTGTGAAGCCATAATTTCTCCATAAGCGCCGGCAGAACGAAAAGCAATCAAATCGCCGCGTTTGGTTTTGTTCATTTTCCAATCTTTAATAAACACATCAGATGATTCGCAAATTGGTCCGACAACATCATAAACTTCTTCAGATTCATCCGAAGTGAGGTTTTCAATACGATGAAATGCTTCATATAGCGCGGGACGGATTAAATCGGTAAATCCGGCATCTACAATTACNAATTTCTTNGCCGAACTTTCTTTTACATACANCACTTTAGATATCATTGTACCGCATTGCGCAACAATGGAACGTCCTAATTCAAAATGAAGCGTTTGATCGGCGCGAAGTCCCAAATGTTCNATNTATGTTCTGAAATAATTTTCAAATTCTGGAATTGGAAAATGGTTGGGATGTTCGTAATTTATTCCCAAGCCGCCACCAAAATTGACATGTTCAAAAGTGATATTTTTATTTGCAAAAGTTTCCTGAATTTCTTCGAAACGNACACACAAATTATGAAAAGCGGTCATNTCGGTAATTTGAGAACCAATGTGGAAGTGAATTCCAATCAGTTTTATATTNTTCAAAGCAGGCAAAATTCCAATCACTTTATCAATATCTTCCATATTGATACCNAATTTGTTCTCATTCAATCCGGTAGTAATATTGTGNTGNGTATGAGCATCCACATTNGGATTGATGCGCAACGCTATTTGTGCTGTTTTTCCTTTAGCGGAAGCAAGTTCGTTGATTACTTCTAACTCTTGAATACTTTCCACATTAAAACAAAAAATATCGTTGTCCAACGCCAAATTTATTTCCCAATCGGCTTTTCCCACGCCTGCAAACACAATTTTCGAAGCCGGAATACCCGCATTAATTGCTGCTTGTACTTCGCCTCCGCTTACACAATCCGCGCCCAAACCTGCTTTCTGGATTTCTCTCAGCACCGAAGGGTTTACATTCGCTTTCATAGCATAATGTACCACGTAATTATTTGGTATGGTAAATTTATTTACTTCGTTTAATGTTTTACGAAGCAAATCCAAATCGTAATAATAAAACGGCGTTTGTATATTATTGAATTTCTCTACGGGAAATTTTCCTTTAATCATTTCTATATCTTTTAAATTATTCTCCGTTAAAGTGCAGAGCATCAGAAATTTATTATCCTCACAAAAAAATGAAAAATTTTATCTGCTTTTAATCTTGATTCTTGGCTCTAAAAATCTTTTTAAAACAACGCTTTACTCAATTCATTCAATGCTTTTTTCTTATCTTCAGCTTTTATAAGAACTGANATGTTATAATTGCTCCCGCCATAAGAAATCATTCTAACAGGAATATCATTNAGCGCATTGATAATTTTAGCTTGGAAACCGATATTTTCATACGGCATATCGCCTACAATACAGATAATTACCATATCAGAATCCACTGTAACCGTTCCNAATTTTTTCAAATCATTGAGAATTTCATCCAATTTTTTATCATTATCAATAGTTACAGAAACTCCCACTTCNGAAGTNGTTACCATATCAATAGACGTTTGNTATTTTTCAAAAATNTCAAAAACCTTGCGCATAAAACCGTGTGCAAGCAACATCCTGCCCGATTTTATTTTAATGGCGGTAATGTTATCTTTTGCCGCAACAGCTTCAATAACTCCTTTTTTGGATTTNTTTGAAATCAACGTTCCNGGAGCAGTTGGNTCCATTGTATTGAGCAANCGAACAGGAATATTGTTTAATTTTGCAGGCAACACNCATGTAGGATGAAGAATTTTTGCTCCNAAATAAGCCAACTCTGCAGCTTCTTCAAAATGCAGGAATGGAATNGGTTTTGTTCCTTCNACAAAGCGCGGGTCATTATTNTGCATACCGTCAATATCTGTCCAAATTTGTATTTCTTCGGCTTTTACGGCAGCGCCTATCAACGAAGCAGTGTAATCGCTGCCTCCGCGTTGAAGATTATCAATTTCGCCATAAAAATTTCGGCAAATGTATCCTTGCGTGATATACAGATGTTTATTGGAGTTTTGTTTCAGCAATTCACTCAAATTTTCGGTGATAAAAGCCATATCGGGCTCTGCATTTTTATCAATACGCATNTAATCCAAAGCCGGAAGNANGACGCTATCTTGACCAATTTCTTCCAAATAAAGCTGAAACATATTGGTAGAAAGCAACTCTCCTTGTGCTAAAATGGCTTTTTCTTCAAAAATGGTAAATATGTTTTTTGAAAAAGAACGGATAAAATCAAAAATGGAACGGTTATTTTTTTTCGCTTCTTCTTTTTTCGCGTCGGTGTTGTAAAGCTCATCAATCACATCGTCGTACTTATTTTCCAATGTATTGATTTTTTCAAGTGCGCCGTCCGGATTATTTTTATGATAATAATCTGCAATTTCCACCAAACTGTTGGTCGTACCTGACATTGCCGACAAAACCACGATTTTTTGTTTTTCATCGGCTGTAATAAGTTTAACCACGTCTTTCATACGTGCAGCCGAACCTACTGAAGTTCCACCAAATTTTAATACTTGCATTTTGTAGAAAATTTTGTTGTAAATTAAATGAACTGCAAAGATAACATTTTTTTCTGTAAGGTTTTGATTTCAAAATCGAGAAATTTCAGCTATTTTTGTCAATGAAAACCCCTAAATTCCCTAAAAGGAACTTGAAATTGCATTAAATATGAATAAATTATCAATTAGGGAAAAATATTACTCCCTTTCAAGGGTTTAAGAGCTGGGAAGTAAATAAAAAAGGAAACTCATTTCTGAATTTCCTTTAATTTTGGGGTGGAAAACGGGGCTTCCCGATAAATCGGGATAAACTTCTCGCCCCTTTTGTAGAGAAAATAAAAAAAGGAAATTCTCAACAGAATCTCCTTTTACAAAGGGTGGAAAACGGGGCTCGAACCCGCGACCTTCGGAACCACAATCCGACGCTCTAACCAACTGAGCTATAACCACCATTTAATTTTTGTGCGTGCAAAGATAATGCAGTTTTAGCGATTGTGCAAGTTTTTAAACAAAATATATACCAACGAGAATGAAATATTTTATTCAAAATCCCGAAATAGATAATCAAATCAAAGAAATCCGAAAAAAAGTCCGGCTTTCGATGAACGGAGTAGTTGCTGATACAATGAAAGAACGAGGATTAATTTACAAACAAAATTTTGGAGTGCAAACTCCGAGACTGAAAGAAATTGCTTCTGCTTATACTCCGAATTACGATTTGGCACAACGACTTTGGGCTTTGAATATCCGTGAAACAATGATTCTCGCTACACTTTTACAGCCCATTGAAAATTTTACAGAAAAAAATGCTGATGATTGGTTAGATAACATTCAAAATATCGAGTTGGCAGAGCAAACGTGTATGAATTTGTTTGCAAAACTTCCGTTTGCCAAAGAGTGGAGCATAAAGCGCATTTATTCCGAAAAATTGTGGGAACAAATAACCGGTTTTATTCTGGCAACAAGAATAAGAGAAAAATTCAATTTTCAGGATATAAATGAAATTGTGAATCGTGCTTTTCAATTACTGGAAACCGAAGAATATCATTTATATAAAGCAGTTTCGGTATGTTTAGCCCGTATTTGCAGAAACAGTAAAGAAATAAAAAATTTTATTGCTGATAAGATAATTCCCTACGAAAAATCCGAGAAAAAAGGATTACGTTATGCTTTTACTGAAATTACACAAGAAATTTCTTTTTTAGATTTTTAAGGAATTATTTATTGTAAATTTTGTATTTTTGTTGTTTGTTTATTTCTTTAGATAAATAATTAAAATCTTCTCCCAATGAAAGAAGAAAACACTTACGAAACTATCAAAGATATTTTCACTCAATATCTGATAGAAAAAAAACACAGGAAAACTCCCGAGCGTTACCATATTTTAGAAGAAATATATTCACACGAAGGACACTTTAATGCTGAAACGCTCTATAATTTGATGCAAAACAGATACAGAGTAAGTTTGGCAACCATTTACAATACACTCGAGTTGCTACTGGATTGTAATCTAATCATTAAACATCAGTTTGGAGAACAAGTAGCGCAATACGAAAAAACATTCGGTACCGGCATTCATCATCATTTGGTTTGCACGAAATGCGGAAGAGTAAAAGAATTTTCAGACAAAGGAATACGCACCGGCATTCAAAGTAAAAAATTCGCCAACTTTGACCCTTCGCATTATTCACTTTACATTTATGGAATCTGTAAAAAATGTAGAGATTCCAAATAGCATAAATAACATAAAATCACCTTACACATAACAATAATGAAAGTAGATGTATTATTAGGTCTTCAATGGGGAGACGAAGGAAAAGGAAAAGTGGTTGACGTACTCACTCCAAAGTACGATGTAATTTCACGTTTTCAAGGAGGACCAAACGCAGGGCATACATTAGAATTTGAAGGACAAAAATTCATATTGCGTTCCATCCCTTCCGGCATTTTTCAGGGAGATAAAATCAACGTGATTGGAAATGGTGTAGTACTTGATCCGGCTCTTTTCAAAGAAGAAGTGGAAGCGCTGGAAAAATCGGGACATCTGCTTACGGAAAGATTAAAAATTTCAAAAAAAGCACATCTCATTCTACCTACACATCGACTACTTGATAAAGCTTATGAAACCGCAAAAGGTAGTGGGAAAATTGGCACTACCGGCAAAGGAATTGGACCAACTTATACTGATAAAGTAAGCCGAAACGGACTTCGCGTGGGCGATATTCCACATAATTTTGAAGAAAAATATAAAAACGCCACCCAACGCCACATGGATATCTTGAAACATTATGAAATTGAATACAATCTGCCAGAGTTGGAAAAAGAATGGTTTGCAGGAATTGAGAAACTGAAACAGTTTGAGTTTATCGATAGCGAAAATTTTATCAATGATTTATTGAAATCTGAGAAATCGGTTTTAGCTGAAGGAGCACAAGGAACAATGTTGGATATTGATTTTGGTTCATATCCGTTTGTAACATCTTCTAATACCGTTTGTGCAGGAGCTTGTACTGGATTGGGTGTGGCTCCGAGAAACATCGGAAACGTATATGGGATTTTCAAAGCATATTGTACACGTGTGGGAAGCGGACCTTTTCCAACAGAATTAATGGATGCTGACGGAGATTTGATGCGCAAAAACGGAAACGAATTCGGTTCGGTTACAGGTCGTCCTCGTCGTTGTGGTTGGGTTGATTTGGTTGCTTTGAAATACGCCATTATGATAAACGGTGTAAATCAGCTAATTATGATGAAAAGTGATGTTTTGAGCGATTTTGACACCATTAAAGCATGCGTTGCCTACAAAATTGACGGACAGGAAGTGGAATCGTTTCCATTTGATTTAAATGATGGAGCCGAACCGGTTTTTGTCGAAATGGAAGGTTGGAAAACAGATTTGACTGGCATTAAAAGTGAAGATGAATTTCCTGAAGAATTAAATGCATATATCAGTTTTCTGGAAGAAGAACTGCAAGTTCCTATCAAAATTATTTCCGTAGGACCTGATAGGGAACAAACTATTGTACGCTATGAAGATTAAAACATACTACAAAAATAAATTAAAATCCCGTTAGCAATAATGTCAACGGGATTTTTTTATAAATGAAAATAATTTCTGATTTTTACGCAAAAGTTTTAACGTATTCTTTAGCATTTTCTTCAATTGTTTCTTGACTTGGTTGCGTTGACGCACCGTAAAAAGCGTGGGTCTTAATTATTTCACAACCAATGTATTGAAATGAAACATAAGCAAACGAAAGCAAATCTTCTAACTTAACAAAACTATCGTAAGATTCTTTTGGACCGCCCGTAGAAGCAGCAAAACCAATTTTCTTTTCTTTCAATTTATCACCTCCGGGACCAAATGCCCAACCGTATGTAAGAACCTCGTCTATATATTTTTTAAGCCCGAACGGAACACTAAACCAGTGTATTGGAAACTGAAAAATGATTGTGTCATATTTCAACAAAATTTCTTGTTCTTTTTGAACATCAAAATTCAAATCGGGATAAACTTCGTACAAGGCGTGAATATCAAACAATTCAGGGTATTTTTTCAACTCATTGATCCATGTTTTATTCACATTCGATTCCTGAATATTGGGATGAGTAAGAATTACTAATTTTTTCATTTTATTTATATGTTATTGATGAATATAATTTTATTTCAGTTTTGACAAAATTATTTCTAGTACCATTGCTTTACAGTATAATATTTAAGAAATAATTTGTTTGCATTGCAAAAATATATTATCTTTGATATATAAAATATATTAATATACTAAAGTATAGCGCTATCCTTTTATATAGTAATTTGAAAACCAAAGATATATGACGCACGATGTAAGTATTGAAGAAGTAAAAAAATGCCCTGTTCAGTTTGTTCTGGCTGTAAACGACACCATAAATGTGATAAAAGGGAAATGGAAATTGCCGATATTAGGTTCCTTGCTGTTTGAAAAAAAGCGATTTACCGAAATTCAAAGAAACATTCCTAAAATTACGCCAAGAATGTTGAGTAAAGAATTAAAGGAGTTGGAACTAAACGGTATGATTATCAGAACAGTTTATAACACAATCCCGGTTTCGGTAGAATATGAATTGACAAATTCAGGTAGATCTATCAATGAAGTATTGGAAAAAATGGCAGAGTGGGGCTGGAAACACCGACAAGAAATCATTTCTTCTAATTAAAATATTTCATAGCCCCATACAAGTAAATATTACTATACAAAAAATAAAAAATATGACATAAAGTCATATTCTATTTGTGGCTCGTAATTTGCTGTTAAAATACTTATTATTAACTTTTTAAAAATTAAAAGATGTACGAATATCAACATCACATTTCTTATATCCCTTATTTTATTTTTGGGGCGATTGCATTTATAAGCTGGATTGTACAATCAAGTTTACAGTCAAAATTCAAAAAGTATTCTCAAATACCAACCAACAAGGGAATGACCGGTAAGCAAGTGGCAGAAAAAATGCTTCGTGATAATGGAATTTATGACGTACAGGTAATTTCCACCTCAGGACAACTTACCGATCACTACAATCCAGAAAATAAAACCATTAATTTAAGCGAACCCGTTTATGCTACAAATAGTGTGGCTGCAGCTGCCGTTGCCGCTCACGAAACAGGACATGCCGTACAACATGCCACAGCTTATGCTCCACTTCAAATGCGGTCGAAACTCGTTCCCGTAGTAAGTATTGCCTCAAAGTGGTTACAATGGGTATTGCTGGCAGGTATTATATTATTACAAACTTTTCCTCAACTCTTATTAATAGGAATCATATTATTTGCCACCACTACTATTTTTAGTATCATAACACTTCCGGTAGAAATTAACGCCAGCCAACGTGCTTTAGTTTGGCTCGAAACATCCGGAATTACGAGCTATGACACACAAAACGAAGCAAAAGACGCTCTGAAATCTGCAGCTTACACGTACATTGTTGCCGCATTAGGTTCAATGGCAACTCTTTTCTATTACATTATGATTTTTATGGGAGGCAGAAGAAACAATTAACATTTCGGTAAAATAAAAATATTCGTATCTTTGCAACTGGTTTACGGCTCCGTAGTTCAGTTGTATACCTGCCTGCCGCAGGCGGGGAACGTCTGATTCCGGTTCTGAATATTCCAGTAACACGGTAGAAATAATTGTCATTCTGTTATGAAATATTTTGTGTACCTCCTTTATAGCGAATCTTATAATCGATTCTACAAAGGTATGACAGCAAATATTGAGAAACGATTGAAAGAGCAAAACAGAGGACAAACGTTTTCAACTAAACCTTACAAACCTTGGAAACTAATTTATTTTGAAGAATTTTCTAATCGGGAAGAAGCAAGAAAACGAGAAAAATTTTTAAAATCAGGACAAGGAAGAGATTTCATCAAACAGTTTGAAAAATAATTTATTTGGCTCCGTAGTTCAGTTGTATAGAACGTCAGATTCCGGTTCTGAAGGTCTTGGGTTAGAGTCCCAACGGGGTCACAAGAATAAAAGCGATTACAAAAAATGTAATCGCTTTTTTGTTTGTGCGAAAATCAATCAACAAAAAATATTTTGTACTTTTGTAAGTAAAGTTTAAAGATAGAAAAATGCAGCCACTTGCGGAAAGAATGCGTCCTAAAACGCTTGATGAATATATCGGACAAAAACATTTGGTAGGCGAAGGCGCTATTCTTCGTTCTATGATTGACTCCGGTATGATTTCATCCTTTATTCTTTGGGGACCTCCCGGAGTAGGAAAAACTACGCTGGCACGCATTATTGCCAATCAATTGGAACGACCTTTCTATACTTTGAGCGCAGTAACTTCAGGAGTAAAAGATGTTCGGGATGTGATTGAAAAAGCAAAATCAGCCAAGTTTTTTTCACAAGCAAATCCCATACTTTTCATTGACGAAATTCATCGTTTCAGCAAATCGCAACAAGATTCGCTGCTTGGAGCTGTAGAAAACGGCACAATCACACTAATTGGCGCCACTACAGAAAATCCGTCGTTTGAAGTAATAACACCATTACTTTCACGTTGTCAGGTGTATGTTTTAAAACCGTTGGACGAAGATGATTTAATGGAATTAGCTGAAAAAACGGTAAAAACAGACATTGAATTGAAAAAGCGTGATTTTGTTTTTGATGAAAAAGAAGCGCTATTGCGCTATGCAGGAGGAGACGCGCGTAAATTACTAAATATCATAGAATTAGTAGCCAATTCAGATGGGACAAAAACAGTTCATTTTACCAATGAAATTGTAACTAACCGACTGCAGCAAAACCCGATGGCTTTTGACAAAGACGGTGAAATGCACTATGATATTATTTCCGCTTTTATCAAATCTATTCGCGGAAGCGATCCCGATGCGGCTGTTTATTGGTTGGCGCGTATGGTTGCCGGCGGTGAAGATCCTAAGTTTATTGCGCGACGCCTGGTAATTTTAGCGGCGGAAGATATCGGACTTGCTAATCCGAATGCACTTTTGCTTGCCAACGCTTGTTTTGACACGCTTCATAAAATCGGTTGGCCCGAAGGAAGAATTGTTCTTTCTGAAACAGCTATTTATTTGGCGGCTTCACCTAAAAGCAATTCCGCTTATCTTGCTATTGATCAAGCGCTTTCCATTGTGGAAGAAACGGGAAATTTGCCGGTACCACTACATTTAAGAAATGCACCAACCAAATTGATGAAAAATTTGGACTACGGCAAAAATTATAAATATGCTCACGATTTTGAAAACAATTTTGTAGAGCAACAATTTTTACCGGACAAAATAAAAAACAAACGTATTTGGAAAGTACAAAAAAATCAAGCGGAAAGCAAACTTGGAGAATGGCTCAGGTTTTTATGGAAAGGACGTTTTTAGTTTGGCATAAGTATTGAATGGATTAAATTATATATTAAAACTACTATCATTATGAAAAAATATTTTTTCCTTATTTTCTCTTTTCTTTTCTCAGCAGCAACTTACTCACAATCTTCGAGCATTAACGTTATGACCTTCAACATTCGTCTTGATGTAAAAAGCGATAGTTTAAATGGCTGGCAATACCGCAAGGAACGTGTCGCTAAAACTGTTTTATTAAATAACGTTGATATTGTCGGGATGCAGGAAGTTCTTCACAATCAATTAATGGATATTGAAAAAGCCTTGCCGGATTATACTTGGATTGGCGTAGGACGTGAAGACGGAATGGAAGCAGGCGAATACAGCCCTATTTTCTATAATCATAATAAATTTTCCGAAGTAGGTTCAGGTTATTTTTGGCTGAGTAAAACACCAATGGAAGCAGGTTCTAAAGGTTGGGATGCGGCTTGTACACGCATTGCAACGTGGGCAAAATTGAAAGATATTTCGACTGGCACTATATTTTTTGTATTAAACACTCATTTTGATCATATTGGAGAAGTCGCACGGAGAGAAAGTGCAAAATTAATTTTAGAAAAGGTGAATTTGTATACCCAAAAGAAAAAATATCCAATAATTGTGATGGGTGATTTTAACTCCAATGCTCAATCCGAAGCATACAAAACATTGACTGACACTTCAAATCCTTTGTATTTAACAGACACTCGTATGCTGGCAACAAAAGTGAACGGACCAAGCTGGACTTTTCATAATTTTGGACGCCAACCCGTGAAAGAAAGGCAGATGATTGATTATATTTTTGTGAATAACGGAATAAAAGTACTTTCTTTTGATGTGATTGATGGAACGCAAACAAAAGAATATCCTTCGGATCATAATGCTGTAATGGTAAAAGTAGAATTTTAAGTTGAAAATTTATTTAGAAATTAGAAGTTCTCCAACCAAAACTTTTCACCGTCAAAAACGCCGTAAGAAAAAATATCGACAAAATCACCCAGAATAATCACACTCGACTTCTTACTGATTTGGAGGTTTAGTTCTATGTGGCGATGCCCGAAAACAAGATAATCAACATCGTGAGTTTGAATGTATTTTTTTGCGTATTTTACTAAAAATTCATTATCTTCCCCTTCAAATTTATTTTCATAATGCATAAGTATTTTCTGCCGGTTCCTTTTTGACCATGCATAACCAAAATCTTGTCCAAGTTGGGGAGGAACTAGTCTAAACAACTTTTGAGCAGTATGGCTATGAAATATTTTCCTTAAAAGTTTAAATCCATGATCATCCATTGAAAGTCCATCGCCATGGGCAAGAAAAAACTTCTTTCCTTTTATCTCTGTTTCAAATGGGGCTGTGTGTACAATTAATCCAATCTCTTTTTCTAAATATCCGAAAGTCCAAATATCGTGGTTTCCGGTAAAAAAGTGTATTTCAATGCCGCTGTCGGAAAGTTCCGCTAATTTTCCTAAAAAGCGAACAAATCCTTTGGGAACTACGGTTTTATATTCAAACCAGAAATCGAACATATCGCCCATAAGATATATGGCTTCGGCATCGGTTTTTATTTTTTCCAACCAACGTACCAAATGCAATTCATGCTCGCGTGGATTTTTCACCATACGAGAACCCAAATGTGCATCGGAAATGAAATATATCATTTGTTGATAAGTGGAATAGTTAATTGGTTAATAGATTATTGATATACTTATTCATTAAGTCGTTGGCTTCATTATAAATATCCTAATTCCAACTTTGCTTCTTCAGTCATCATATCTTTATCCCAAGGCGGGTCAAAAACTATATTCACATTTGTTTTAGTAACACCTTCCACACTTTCTACCTTCATTTTCACATCTTCCACAATAAAATCTACTGCCGGACAATTTGGCGCAGTCAATGTCATATCAATATCAACAGTACCATCGTCAAGTGGTTCGATACGATAAATAAGTCCTAAATCGTAAATATTTACAGGTATTTCAGGGTCAAAAACCGTGCGAAGCATTTTGACTATTTTTTCTTCTTTTTCTAAAAATTCATTCATACAATTGTCGTTTGCTACAAAACAATTTTACACGCTAAAAAGTTGTTAAGAGTTTGGTTTTAAACTTTTCGAATCTTCACAAAGTTTGTCAAATAACTCAAAATCAGCCGTAAGTTTGCCGTTTATTGTTACAACTGTGGTTACTTTTGCAGTTGAACACAGTTTATTATCACTTTTACGATAAATTGCCTGATGGAAAATATATTTTACACCGTCTTTTGAAACATACAACTTGGAAATAAACTCATCTCGAGATTTCAGAGGCACTTTAAATGCAATTTCTATTCGCGCTACAACTGCATCGATGCCTTCATTATGTAAATCGGCGAAACTTACGCCGCGCTCAAGTAAAAATTCGTGGCGGGTATGTTCATAATAACGCTGATAATTGGAGTTATTCACAATGCCTTGTAAATCACACTCATAATCGCGCACTTTAAAATCTAATTCGTAAATATACATATTCTGTTATTCAAAAGTTCAAATACAAATTGAGCACTTAACTATCCAGAAAACTCGGGAAATAAATTACAATTTTCTAATTATCGTCAATCCATCTCTTATCGGTAAAATTACTCGTTCTACGCGGTTATCTTTAGCAATTAAATCATTAAAACGAATAATTTCAACGGTTTGTTTATCGTTGGGATGAACTTTTTCCAACACTTTCCCGTCCCAAAGCGTATTATCTGCAATAATAAAACCGCCTTNTTTCACTTTTGGCAGCACCAATTCAAAATAATCCCAATATTCCCTTTTATCAGCATCTATAAACACTAAATCGAACATTTCATCCAGTGCGGGAATAATTTCCAATGCTTTTCCGATGTGTAATTTAATTTTATTTGCAAAAGGCGAAGATTGGAAATTTTCCAAAATAAAATCTTCTAACTCATCGTCAATCTCTATGGTATGTAAAATCCCATTTTCAGGTAGCGATTCTGCGATACAAAGCGCAGAATATCCGGTAAATGTTCCTATTTCCAATACTCGCTTTGGCTGAATCATCTTGCAAAACATACTCAAAACGCGCCCCTGATAATGACCGGAACACATGCGCGGATTTATCATTTTCACGTGCGTATCCCGATTGATTTTTGATAAATAATCAGGTTCCTTGTCAGAGTGAGAAAGTATGTAATCGTCAAGATTCATGTTTTTAGCATTAAGCAATTGAGTAATTAAAATTTTAGATATATTTCAAGATGTGAAGTTTTTCCAAATCAAATATTTCGTTGGCAACGCGTTGAAGTTGTTCTGCAGAAATTTCGTTAATTTTTTGTTTTACTTCTTCCAAAGAATCAAACTTACCATATCGCATTACACTTTTGCCCAGCGAAAGAGCTAAGTTTTCTTTATTTTCAGACGCAATCGCCATTTGCCCCATTAATTGAACTTTGTATTTTTTTAGTTTCTTTTCTGAAAACTTATTCTCGCATAATTTAATTAATTCTTTTTTTACCAGAGTTTCACATTTATCCGCGTTTTCTGTGTCTGTTCCAAAATATACCGACCACCATCCGCAGTCTGTAAACGGCTGATAATTAGACTCTACCGTATAAACCAATCCATGTTTTTCCCGTAATGACAAATTTAGCAAACTACTCATTCCGGGACCGCCAAGAATATTATTCAGCACATAAAGCGACAAACGATCTTTGTGATGAAAACTATATGCTTCTCCTCCCATCAAGCAATGCACTTGGTTTGTGCGCTTTTTTACCGTTTTATTGGGCGTAGGAATAACCACCGGAGTAATTCTGTTGGAATTATAAATGATTTTTTCCGTATTAATAAAATATTTTTCGCACCAACGGATAATTTTGTTAAAATCTACACTTCCCAACGAGGAAAACACCATTTCTTCCAATTTGTAATGTGTTTGAAAAAACAATTTTAGTTTTTCGGAAGAAAATGATTTCAAATGTCTTTTTGTGCCTAAAATGTTATGCGCCATTGAATTGCTATCAAAAAGCATTTCTTCAAAATCATCAAAAATCAATTCTGAAGGGCTGTCGTTATAAGATTGAATCTCGTCCTGTACAATCACAACTTCTTTCTCCAATTCCGTTTTAGGAAAAACCGAGTGTTGAACAATATCAGCTATTAGTTCAATTGTCCGTTCGGTATATTCCTTTAGAAATCCGGCGTAAATTACAGTTTCTTCTTTCGATGTATAAGCGTTTAATTCTCCTCCGACATTTTCTAATCTATCAATAATTTGTCCGGATTTTCTTTTCTCGGTTCCTTTGAACAGCATGTGTTCAATCAAATGCGCCATTCCGTGTTCTTTCTCGGTTTCATCGCGCGAACCCACATTTACAATTACTCCGCAATATGAAACTGCAGAGTTTTGGGGCAAATGTACCAAACGAAGACCGTTCGGTAATGTATGTGTATAATATGTATTCAATTCAAATGTCTATAAAAAGTATGCAAAGGTAATATTTTATGAGCATATAAAAAAAGCTGCCTAAAACAGGCAGCTTTCAAAACAAAATTTCATGTTGTTATTTATTTCTTTTTCTTTCCGGCATTTTCCAATCCTTGTATTGCTTGCAGAGATACTGCGTCAGCCGGATTTATTTCTAATACTTTATTAAAATACATTTTTGCTTGAGGAACATCGTTTTTCAAATAATTATAATAACCCAAATAACGATATGCTTCCATCAACTCATTTTTATATTCATCTTTTTGAGGCAACATCAATTCCGCTGCTTTTTCATAGAATGGTTTTGCAAGTCCTTGTGAGGTTTCCGGATCTAACGCCGAATTGGTTCTTGCACGCCAAAAATATCCCATATAATTATCAGGCATTTTTTGAGTTAATTCAGTGAACGTGCTGTCTGCTTCGAGCAAGTATTTTGTTCTCGTATTTTTATCAACAATTGTATCGTTTCCTGCAATATAATATGTTCTACCTAAAGAAAACACATCTACCATAGACGCATTAGGAAGTGTTGTAAGTTTCTTATAACAAGTGGTAGCTTTTGCATAATCTTTTGCATAGTTATAAGCCTGTGCCATATCTTTCAAAAGACTTGTTTTAGTTGTATCTAGATTATACGCTTTTTCATAATTAGAAGCAGCTTCTGCATATTGTTTGTTTTTAGATAATAAATCGGCATAAGTCGTATAATCTTGCGCAATCATTACATCGCCCGGTTTTGCCATTTTGAAGAAATTTCCACCGGTTGCTAAAGCATCTGTGAATTTTTCTAATTCGTTTTGGCTATACATTTTCAAACGATTCATAACAAAAGTATTCGGAGCTTTTGAAATAGCATCCAATGCTTGATCGTATTTTTTATTGAAATATAAAATTGCGGCATATCTTTCATAATCACTTGAAGTAGGTTTAACAACGTTCAAGTATTTATTAAAAGCATCCAACGCCTGAGGATAGAAACCTTTACGATAACTTAAGTCTGCCAACGAGGATAATCCTACAGCGTATTGAGGATCAATAGTAATGGTTTTATTCAAGTATTCAACAGCTACCGAAGTTCTTACATTTTCATATATTTGAGACAGCTTTAGAAGAGCTTCTTTACAATTTGGGTCAAAGTAAACCGCATTTTCATATTTTGATGCAGCTTCATTGGTTTGTTTTTGAGCCATTAATTGGTCTCCTTCAAAAATATAAGAAAGCGGATTTTTCTTGTCAGCTTTTTTTGCTTTTGCCACGTAAGCGTTTGATTGACTCACATTGTTATTTATTGCGTAAGCTTCCGCAATGGCAATCAACATCTTAACGTCTTTTTTGTATAGTTTATCTTTTGCAATAGCATCTAATGCTTTAGAGTCATTATTTATAGTAGCCAAGCCAACTTTATTATATGCGTTTGCAGGATCTACTTGTAACCCTTTATTAAAATAATACTGCGCAGAATCTTTTTTATTTTCTTTTAAATAAATCATCCCCAAATAGTAACTATCCATAGCATCCATATTACCCGACAAAAAATAAGATTTTGCCGTTTTATAATCACCGGCAGCGTAATAATCTATTGCCATTTTATTACTTGCATAGGAAAAAGATACAAGTCCTAAAAGCAATGCAAACATCAAAACTTTTTTCATTTTACTCAATTTTTTAATTTATAATTATCTTGTTATTTATTTTTATTTAAACAAATTTTGTACCAAACCTTTTTCGTTTTACAGTTTGTATCATGTGTTAACATATAACTACTTGATTATAATAAAATTACCTATAAACCACTACTTGATTAACAGGCATTGTAACAGGAAGCAATCCGGCACTTTTTATTATACGTTGTCCTTTATCTCCTGCAACAAAAGTTGTAAATCCTTTGGGCAATTCACCTCTAAAATCATTTAATATTATGTAGATATTGCGGGTTAAAGGATATTCTTGCGTATAAATATAATACTGATAAGGTTGTACACTATTATATCTATCCGGTTTTTCTTCTTTTGAAACCCTCATTACCTGAATTTTTTTGGTAAAATCTACTGCAACGCTATCCAATTCATTACTTATCAAACTTACCCCTATTAATCCCATAGCGTTTGGAGTTTTTGCCACATAATCTACTACCTCTTTATTTAAGTCAAGCGCATTTAATTCACTGGACAATGGTTTATCCCTGCAAATGGAATCAGCGGCATATCTTACTATGCTTGAATTGGTATTGTCAAATACCACCTGAATTTTTCCCAATTTAGAAGAAGGATAAATTTCATTCCAACTTTTTATTTCGCCGGTCAGAATTCGTTTGAGGTTTTGTACATTAATAATAGAATCCGGATTGTTTGGATGTGTTATAATTGCCACAGCGTCTATTGCTATACGAATTTCTTCCGGATAATATGTTTTATCATGAAAATATTTTAATTCGGATTTATTGAGAGGACGTGCAGTAACCGCTAATCTAACCGTATCTTTTTTTAATAAATCAATAGCGTTGGGCTCCGTTGTATAAATGGGTTCAATTATAGCCGGATATAATCCTTCATACACGTTTATTTCGTTCTGCAAAACATCCTTCATTGTTTCATCAACAGCTATTTTAATATAGCCGCTACGCAATGTATTACCATCGTCTTTGTCTTTTTTCTTATTTCCACCGCACGAAATAATAATGAAGCACAATAGAAAAATAAAAGCAAAAGATATTTTTTTCATAAATATATTTGTTTTATAGTTGGTAATGTATAAAAAATGCATTAACAATGACATTTTTCAAATTAAATACAAATATGCAAATTTTTATTTGTTTTTTAAACACTTTTTTGTGTCATTTTATTATAATTTGCAATAATTATATATATTATCGCAAAAAAATAACCCTAACTTTTAATAGTAGGGTTATTTTATAAATAATTTGAATTCAGTTTATTGTAACTTAAAGTTTACAGGTACAAAGAATTTACACTTAACAGCGCTACCTCCTTGTTTTCCCGGAATCCATTTAGGCATAGATTGCACAACTCTTTTGGCTTCTCTGTCCAAGCTGGGGTCTACACCTCTAACTACTTGCACATCTTGTATAGAGCCATCTCTACCCACCACAAATTGAACCACAACTTTTCCTTGGATGTTGTTCTCTTGCGCAACCACAGGATATTTGATGTTATCGTGTAAGTATTTCATCAATTCCGCTTCACCACCGGGGAATGAAGGTGGTACTTCCACTACCTCAAAGATTTTTTCTTCAGGTTCTTCAGCCACTACCACTTTATTTTCCTGTAGGGTTTTTATGTCCACTCCGGTTTCTTCGTTAGTACCTTTTACGTCAGCCACAGAAATAGTAACTTTACTTTCGGTTAATTCTTCTTGCGATTTTATGTCAGACTCGGGCACTTCCTCGTCTTTTTTAATCACCGGAGCCGTAAACTTAATGGTACTTTTCAATTCTGGTGGTGGCGGCGCTTCAAACTTTTTCACCTGATCTTCTTTTTTCACTTCGGGTTTATCCAACTTAATGTTACTCATTTCCACTGCGCCTACATCTTCTTTCGCTTGTCCTATATGCAAAGCTTGGAATGCCATTGGCAGTAAAAAGGCAACAATCGCAAAAGCACCTACCCATATAAAAGCATTTCTATGTCTTGCGCTGGACGTTCTGCGAAGCGTATATGCACCGTATTCTTTATTTTTGTCTTTAAAAATAATATCGGTCCACGCATTTGAATTTAGATTAACGTCATTTGCCATTTTTAATCGTATTTAATTGGTTTAGTTGAAAATTTTTATTTCTCAAATTCCACATTTGAATTTTTCAACATTTTTTTATCGTTTTCGTCCACTGCGGTAATTGCATACTTTCCAACGCTTGTAATCAGCATTTCATCAAGAGCGTTTACCATATCTTTATAAGTAGAATTATCGAGTGGTTTTATAACCACAACAGGCGTTCCTTTCCCATTTTTAAGTTCACTTATCTGCCTGTTATAAGCCGTATCGGATATCTGCAAACTTCGTTTTTTAAGTTTCAGTTCATTCACCTTATTTACTACATTTGCGTTTTTCTTTAACAAGACTTCTCTTAATCCGTTTGGTGAAAAATCTGTTTGCTTCAAGAAATTCGGCTGTTCGTAATTTGGAATACCTTCAAAATAATATACCTTGTCGTTTTTACCTAAATAAAGAGTAACAGCTTCAGAAGCTTTTGCTACGTTTTTATCTTCTTCTTTCACATCTTTATCTTTGGTAGGCATATTTATCTGCATTGTTTGCGGTTTGCTCATCGTTGTTGCAAGCATAAAGAACGTGATAAGCAACATATTCATATCCACCATTGGAGTAAAATCCACGCGCAGGTGTACTTTTTTCTGCTTACCTTTCTTTCCTTTGTCTCCGCTATCTTTTTGTTGTATTTCTGCCATAATTTTAAATTATTCTCGAAAAATATTTCGAGATATTAATAATTATTTTTCTTCTTTTAGTTCACGCAAAGAGGTAATCAGGTTATATCTGTTTTCATCTAAGTCGAGGAGTGTGTTCATCACGTTTTTGATACTGGAATATGGTGTATCTTGATCTGATTTGATTGCGATTACCATATCTTTTCCTTTTACCTCGCGTGCGAATTTTACCCAACCTTTAAATTGATTATCGGTACTGTCTGTTGGCACTCCGTAATTCATAAGGATTTTGTCTTGTTCTTCAGACTTTAAAGCCATAAATTGCTTGAAGTTAGCCATTGGCACACCAAAAGAAGTTCCGATTGAAAAATCCTTTTTCTCTTTATCTGTTAGAGCCACATCATATTCCGCCGCCATTTTTTCGAGTACTGCTATTCTGTCTTCCGGCTTATCTAAATCAAGAAACACTTGCCCTTTCGGCGATATGAGAATTGATAAAACATTTTGTTCCGGAATTTTTATTTCTGAAACAGATCCAGGAGTTTTTACTTGCACCGGTTCTTTTTTCAAAAATGTAGAAGTAAGCATGAAAAATGTAAGCAAGAGTACTGTCACGTCACTCATCGCGGTCATATCAATGAATGTGGATTTCCTTTTTACTTTTATTTTTGGCATAATTGTTTACTTTTTTTATAAATAAATGAATCTTTTCTTTCTATATAATTATCTAACAAAGTGTAAAGAAAAGTACACTCCATTTCAAGAGATTCAATTATTTTTTATGTTTAGCCGCAAATACATTTACAATTGTAAATCCAATTTCGTCAATTGCGTAAGAAATATTATCAATTTTACCTGTGAAGAAACTGTAAGAGATAACAGAGAAAGCACCTGTTAAAATACCGAATGCCGTATTTACAAGAGCTTCAGAAATACCGGTTGACAGACCAATAGAGTCTACACCACCCGAACCTGCCAAAGAAGCAAATGAACGGATCATCCCGATAACTGTTCCTAAAAGTCCCACAAGTGTACCAAGCGTAGTGAATGTTGCAATTACCGGAAGATTTTGTTCCATTGTAGGAAGCTCAAGAGCTGTGGCTTCTTCAATTGTTTTTTGGATTGAAAGAATTTTTTGTTCTTTAGTTAAATCTTCAGTAGTGGCATCCATTTGTTTGTATTTATCCAAAGCTGAATTTACCACGTTTGCTACAGCACCTTTTTGTTTAACACAAAGTTCTTTTGCGCCGGCAACATCATCTGCTTCAAGTTTGTCTTTAACTGCAGTTACAAATTTGGTTAAATCGCCAGTTCCACGTGCTTTGCGGATAGCAATAAAACGTTCAACACTTAAAGTAATTGTACTTAAAAGCATCGTTAAAATAAATGGTACAATAATACCTCCTTTGTAAATAGTTCCTAACAAGTCGCCTTGGATTGGATGTCCTTCTGTGTTGCCTCCTACAAAGTGTGAAGGATTACCAAACACAAACTTGAAAATAATTATTGCTAAAATAAAGCATAAAAGAATAACTATGCCGGCAGAAACTCCGCCTTTGCTGCTTTTTTTGGGTTTTGGTTGATTTGCCATAATAATTGAATGTTTTGTGTGAAAATCAGCTTTCGCATTTCACGATGTTAAAAATTAGAGTTTATTTATTATTTATATTTATTATTTTAATGGTATAACGATTACACAAGTATGTTATTATATAAAAATATATATTGTACAAAAATAATACATTTCAGCAAATATTTATCACAAAAATATGCTTTTTTTTATAACTCTTACACTAAAAGAATTAAAATATTATCAGATATTATTTTATTTCGGGACGCAAATATATAAAAAGGAAATGAAATTAACAGTATTTTTTAATATACTTTTTAAAAAACATAATCAAAATAATCTTTTACTTGTTTTATAATGCTTTTTATTAACTTTGCAGTTTGTAAAAATTAAGAGGCAAAATTAGTTAATAAACTGTTTATAGGCATATTATGGAATATAATTTCAGAGTAATAGAACAAAAGTGGCAAAAATACTGGATTGAGAACAAAACATACAAAACAGATATAAATCTAAAAAAACCAAAATTTTACGTCTTGGATATGTTCCCGTATCCTTCTGGAGCGGGACTTCACGTAGGACATCCTCTTGGTTATATTGCCTCTGACATATACAGCCGTTACAAACGTTTGCAGGGTTTTAACGTGCTTCATCCTATGGGTTATGACGCGTATGGTCTTCCTGCCGAACAATACGCCATACAAACCGGGCAGCATCCAGCTGTGACAACTGCAAAAAACATTGCTCGATACAGGGAACAGCTGGATAAAATTGGATTTTGTTACGATTGGGACAGAGAAGTTCAAACTTGCGAACCGGAATATTACAAATGGACGCAATGGGCTTTTATTCAAATGTTCAATCATTATTTCGATATAAAAGAACAGAAAGCCAAACCTATCACAGAATTGGTAAAACAATTTGAAGTTTCGGGAACTAATGAAATTCACGCAGATATTACAAACGAGTTAAATTTTACTGCTGAAGAATGGAATTCAAAATCCGAAAAAGAACAACAAGAAATTCTTTTGAATTACCGAATTGCATATTTGGCTGATTTGAAAGTAAATTGGTGTCCTGCTCTTGGAACCGTGCTTGCAAACGATGAAGTAAGCGAAGGACTTTCAATTCGTGGAGGTCATCCTGTAGAACAAAAAGTAATGCGTCAGTGGAGTTTGCGTGTTTCTGCCTATGCACAACGTTTGCTTGAAGGTTTGGACAAAATTGATTGGACAGAATCACTGAAAGAAACGCAAAAAAATTGGATTGGAAGAAGCGAAGGCGCTGAAATGACTTTCAAGTTGAAAGACAAGGATTACGCTTTTGATATTTTCACAACCAGAGCCGATACTATTTTCGGCGTAACATTTATGGTACTGGCTCCCGAAAGTGAATTGGTGAAAATTTGCACTACTCCGGAACAAGCCGAAGATGTTGAAAAATATTTGGCAGCAACAAAAAAACGTACTGAACGCGAAAGAATTGCAGATAGACGCGTTACAGGTGTTTTTTCCGGTTCGTACGCCATAAATCCTGTGGCAGGAACCGAAATTCCAATTTGGATAAGTGATTATGTATTAGCAGGTTACGGAACAGGCGCTATTATGGCTGTTCCGGGGCACGACAGCCGCGATTACGCCTTTGCAAAATATTTTAATCTGCCAATTATTCCGCTAATTGAAGGAGCTGATATAAGTGAGGAAAGTTTTGACGCAAAAGAAGGAATTATGATGAATTCCGGTTTTTTAAACGGTTTGACTATAAAAGAAGCCATTGAAAAAACAAAAGAATATATCACAGAAAAAGGAATTGGAAAAGTAAAGGTAAATTACCGTTTGCGCGATGCGATTTTCAGTCGTCAGCGTTACTGGGGCGAACCTTTTCCTGTTTATTATAAAGATGATATGCCTTATATGCTTGATGAAAGCAAACTTCCGCTTGAATTACCCGAAATTGATAAGTTTCTACCGACTGAAACAGGCGAGCCACCTTTGGGACGAGCTAAAAACTGGGTATACACCCCACCCCAAGAAAATGAAGTTTATCAGTTAGAACTAAATACAATGCCCGGTTTTGCCGGTTCATCTGCTTATTATTTAAGGTATATGGATCCAAGAAACAATAACGCATTGGTGGGTAAAGAAGCAAATGAATATTGGAGAAACGTGGATTTGTACATTGGCGGAACAGAACACGCCACAGGTCACTTGATTTACAGCCGTTTTTGGAATAAATTTTTATTTGATTTGGGAATTGTTTGTGAAGATGAACCATTTAAAAAACTAATTAATCAGGGAATGATTCAGGGACGAAGTAATTTTGTATATCGTATTCAAGGAACGAATACTTTTGCATCATTAAATTTGAAAGATAAACATGAAACTACACCCATTCATGTGGATGTAAATATGGTTTCCAATGATATTTTGGACATCGAACGTTTCAAAAACTGGAATCCCGAATATAAAAACGCGGAATTTATTTTGGAAGACGGCAAATATGTCTGCGGTTGGGCGGTGGAAAAAATGTCAAAATCAATGTTTAACGTAGTTAATCCCGATGATATTGTTGAAAAATACGGAGCAGACACATTACGTTTGTACGAAATGTTTTTAGGTCCGCTGGAACAATCCAAACCTTGGGACACTAACGGAATTGACGGNGTTCACCGCTTTTTGAAACGTCTTTGGAGCTTGTTTTATAATGGCGAAACCTTAAATATTAGTGACGAGAAACCAACTGCTGAAGAACTGAAATCGCTGCACAAAACCATCAAAAAAATAGGAGGNGATATTGAGACTTTCTCATTCAACACTTCGGTTTCGGCGTTTATGATTTGCGTTAACGAACTTTTCACACTGAAATGCAACAAAAGAGCCATCTTAGAACCTTTGGCAATTATTTTAACTCCGTTTGCACCACACATTGCCGAAGAAATGTATCATTTATTAGGCAACAATACAACCGTTTGCGATGCACAATGGCCTGTGTATAACGAAGAATATCTGAAAGAAAGCAATGTAAAATACCCGATTTCTTTCAACGGGAAAGTAAGATTTACACTTGATCTTCCCGCTGACATGAGTAAAGAAGAAGTGGAAAAAATAGCTTTAGCAAACAATCAAACTCAAAAATATNTGGAAGGAAAAACCCCGAAAAAAGTGATAGTTGTTNCGGGAAAAATTGTAAATATTGTACTCTGAACNACGATTATTACAATTTATNTGATTACGGCAATATAAATGTTTAAAAACCATTTTGCNATGGAAGCTAAAAAATCTTATCTCAAAAATTTTTACTGGAAAGATTATTTAATGATTTTTGCAGGGTTAATTCTGTATGCATTTGGATTGACCGGATTTCTGTTACCAAACAAAATTGTAACAGGAGGTTTGGCTGGTATTACTGTTCTGATAAAATATTCTACCGATATCCCATTGTGGGTTTCTTACGTGTCAATTAATGCGGTATTACTTATCATTGCTTACAAAATTGTAGGAAAAAGTTTCGTAATTAAAACTGTAATAAGCGTTGCTGTACTGACTGCACTTTTAAGATACGGAGAATTATTTATCACAAAACCCGTCATCAGTGCNGATTCTCTTTTGTCATCTATGATAGGGGCTATGTTTTGTGGCGCAGGTTTAGGATTGGTTTATTCTGTAAATGGAAGTACAGGAGGTACGGATATTATAGGCGCTGTGGTTACAAAATACCGCCACGTTAGTATGGGGCGCGTTTTACTGTTTGTTGATATTTTGATAGTAGCTTCTTCNTTTTTCCTTTTTAAAAGTGTAGAAAAAATTGCTATCGGTTTGATTGTAATGGGAGTAATGTATTATGCGGTGGACGTTGTAATAAGCGGTATGCGTCAATCGGTACAATTTTTTATATTCACAAATAGATACGAAGAAGTTGCCAATCACATCAATTCCGAAATAAAACGCGGATGTACTATTGTTGATGGCATGGGCTGGTATTCAAAAAAATCGCAAAAAATAATTATTGTTCTTGCACGAAAAAACGAATCCACATCTATTTTCCGCCTTGTAAAAAGTATTGACCAAAACGCTTTTGTAACACAGGCAAACGTAGTAGGAGTTTATGGTAAGGGATTTGATGTTTTGAAATAATTACGGTCTAAAATTTTCAATAAGATTGATACGTTTTATTGTAAATAAAAAAACAAGAACCGCCTTTTATTTTTTCAATAATTGGTTTGGTTAATGCCTTTGAAATTGCAGGACACCCATAACTTCTTCCAATATAACCTGAAGCATTAATAACTGATTGACTGACGTAGGAAGCGCCGTGAAGCACAATTGCGCGGTTTTCAGCATTAGAATTTGTATTGTCCAACCCTATTAATTTTAAAGAATATCCATTGCCTCCATAATATGGCTCATCTGTAAGATATAAACCAAGACTGCTTTTNTACTTTCTCAATCATTTTTACGGCATTGGCAGTATGTATTCCAAAAAATATCCAAAGTATCTCGGTTTGTTTCGTTCGGGCGTGTACTTTGAGTAAATCGTAGTGTTGTTTTTGAGTTCCAAAACTTCCTTCCATCCGTGTGGCTCTTTCACGACTTAATTCTTTTCTGAGCATCGTCCTGTCTTTTTCATCCTTAGCGGGTTTTCCCTTGCGTACAAATGAGGTATGAATGTTGTATTTTGTACAGAAACGTCTGTTCGCGTTATTGGCATAAATACCGTCTGCTCCTATGGCTTTCACTCGTGTTTTCATCAAGTGTTGATGTAACCGGACGCATTGTTTGAGGCGTATTCCTTCATTGAAGGCTTTGAAAGAGAGATGTTCGATAAAANAAATCCCGTCTATTTGGATATTGTTTACTTTTGCCCCAAACTCTACGGTTTTGANTTCTTTGCCTCTGACAATGGGGCGAATATAAGGTTTATCAACACTGACAATTCTATCCGATATGTTTTCGCCCTCAAACATCCTTTTTTGTTGTTCCAATACTTCTTCTATGACAGATAAACGTTTGCGAAAATCGGTTGAAAGAGATAAACCCTTAGCGTGATTTTTTAATAATGATTTTATTTGGGATAATAATTTCTCCAATAAATGCAATAATCTGCGTACAAGCATCCGCTTTCTTGATTTCTTCACGTTGTTCTTGCGTTTTTTACTGTAAGAGAGATAAGCCTTTGAAACATCATTAAACTTATTGCGTGGAAGACGCTGATGAAGTATTGCACAAAAATCAGACAAACGGGTATGAAGCCAACGGACGGATTCCCATAACAGTTTTACATTGGTAGGATAACGTATATAACTCTCATAACAAGTAGCATCTGTCATACACACGTGCAGGTTCTTCAAATAAGGTTTCCAATGCGATGCCAATACCTGTTGTGCAGAATCAATATCTAATAACGAAGCTATCTCTACTCGAATGTCACTGACAATCTTAAAATTGTTTAGCGGGCGTAAAGGATGGATATATACACCGCAAAACATTTGGTAATGGATGTTGCCGTTTAAATGTTCTATCAATTGGGAATCGGAAAAACCGGTGTAGGACTTTAACAACATCAGCGCAACTTTCCCTTCCGCTGTAAAATAACTCTGACGACCACAGGATTTATCTTTAAGACCGATGCTGCGGCAAAAATCGGTAAAAGGGAAAACTTCGTGAAGTTTGCCTAACTCGCTTTGTGCAAAACTTGAACGGTAATTTTGATAAACATCAAACTCTGTAAATCCTAATGTAGGAGAAATCTGAGAAATTTTTTGTACTTTTGACATATCTTTTTGGGGTTATTACCTCCGTTTTATGCCACTAACACAAATAGCGGGGGAATAATCAAAGATACGAAAAAGCCAACTATCTCACAATGATTTAGTTGGCTTTGTTTTTTTATTTTACGAATATCCCTTAGAATTTGTATTGTCCAACCCTATTAATTTTAAAGAATATCCATTGCCTCCATAATATGGCTCATCTGTAAGATATAAACCAAGACTGCTTTTTTTTGAACCGACTTTGTTGCTGAAATATTTGGCAATTTTTCTTCCTGTATTTTTGCCGTGTGCCGCCCAAGTATTGAAAAGAATTTTATAATTTTTCACATCAATTACGTACATTCTTTTATTATAACTGGGCTGATCAAAATCTAAAATGGTGATAATAGAATCGTTTTTTAATAAATTTTCTTTTTTCAATTCGTAAAATCCATTTATTGCATAGTCGAAAGCATTGTGCGACAATCCTTTTGTTTCTAAATGAAGGCTGTCAAAAACATTTTCTAAAGATTTTTTTTCATCCGCAGTNTAAAGATATGTTACAGGATTATTGGAATTANTATTTGTTTTTTCGCTTGACATAGGAANAACAATGCCAAAAGTTAAAATAAAAACAAATAAAAATGGTNAAATTCGTTGCTTAAAAATTCTCATTATTAGGTTTGGACTATTAATTATATAGTAAATAAAACACCGTTCAAGGTTTTGTAAAAAGAACGCAAAAGTAATGCTTTTTATTACACTAAAAATTATAACAATCTGATTTTTAACAAACTATTTAAAATTTTATGAATTCCAAATTTGATTTTTTAAAAAATAAAAATCCCCAAGAAGTTGATCTGTACCCCAAAAGTTAGACAAAAAACTTTTGGGGTATTTTTATGGCAAAAATTGAACGAAAATATCTGAGACACAGTTATTCAGAGAAAATGAAGGTTGTAGAATTATACAATCAAGGTTATGGGAATATAATTATAAGCAGGAAATTAAAAATCAGTACTGCAACAGTAAAAACATGGCTTCGAATTTACAGGGGAAAAGGATTGTTAGGTTTTGAGAGACAGCCCAATAAATCACTAACTATAGATTTAAAGGAGTCAGTAGTGCGTGATGTATTAGAAAATTTATTATCTTTCCCGTCTGTAGCGCTAAAATATGGAATAAGTTATTCTACGGCTTATAATTGGGCGCAACAGGTAAAGCAAGAAGGCTTTAACTCATTAAAAGAAACCAAGAGAGGGCGCCCTGCTAAAGATATGGGAAGATTAAAGAAAAAGGAACCGGAAACGGATATAGAAAAAATGGAGGCTGAACTTCGTTACTTAAGAGCAGAAAACGCTTACTTAAAAAAAGTGAGAGCTTTAGTTCAGGAACGGCTATTACGCGAAANCGGGAAAAAGCCAAAGCCATCGAAGAACTAAGGCTCAAATATTCGCTTTCTGATTTGCTGAAAGCATCATCGATGGCGCATGCGACATTCTATTACCATTTAAAAGCCCTTCAGAATCCGGATAAGTATCTTTTCGTAAGGGAACAAATAAATGATATTTTTACGTCCAATAAGGGCAGATACGGATATCGACGCATTACAATGGAACTTCATAACAGATCCATTAGAATCAACCATAAAACAGTTGAAAGACTCATGCGTGAGGATGGTATAAAATGTCAGGTGAGACTTAAAAAATATCGTTCTTACAGAGGTCTGGAAGGCAGAATTGCTCCCAACGTGCTGGAACGTGATTTTGTGGCTGACAGACCTAACAGTAAATGGGCAACAGATGTTACAGAGTTTGCTTTGTTTGGGCAGAAAAGGTATTTATCTCCTATTTTGGATTTATATAATGGAGAAATAATAAGCTTCAATATAAGTAGAAGTCCCAACTTATTAATGGTTACAAAAATGCTAACTAAAGCAATTAAATCTATANAAGGAGACACAAATCTAATCTTACACTCAGATCAGGGCTGGCATTATCAAAACAGATATTATCAAGATATGCTAAGAAAAACAGGAATTACACAAAGTATGTCCAGAAAAGGTAATTGTCTGGATAATGCAGTAATGGAAAACTTTTTTGGGATTCTTAAATCTGAGTTATTATATTTACAGAAATTTTCAAGTATTGAACAGTTTGAGTCTGAACTAAAGAAATATATTTACTATTACAATAACGACAGAATTAAAGCAAAACTAAAAGGACTAAGTCCGGTTAAGTTCCGAACCAAGTCCTTTCAATCTTAATTATTAATCCGTCCAACTTTTTGGGGGCAGATCAAGTCTTCCTTGGGGATTCAAAATTAAAAAATGTAATTTATGGCAATGCTTCTATTTTTTTTACTACTTTGGGTTTTATGCCCTCTTTTGCTTCGTTCAGTTCCATTAAAATGGTATCACCTTCGGCAACCTCACCGGATAGAACAACATCAGCCAATTCATCTTCCAAATAGCGTTGTATTGCCCGTTTTAGCGGACGCGCTCCAAATTGCACATCGTAACCTTTTTCGGCTATAAAATCTTTTGCTTCGGGAGAAAGTTCAAGTTTGTATCCCATTGAAATAATACGACCAAATAATCCTTTCAATTCCAAATCAATAATTTGTTTGATACTTTCTTTATTTAATTGGTCGAACATAACAATGTCGTCCACACGATTCAAAAATTCAGGGGCAAATGTTTTGTTCAATGCCTTTTGAATTACGCCTCGTGAATATTCCGAATCTGTTACCAAATCTTCTCCTGTGTTGAAACCAACGCCTCTTCCAAAATCTTTTAACTGTCGTGTACCAACATTTGAAGTCATTATAATAATGGTATTTTTGAAATCTATTCTGCGTCCAAGACTATCGGTTAAACGTCCTTCGTCCATTACTTGAAGCAGAATATTGAATACATCGGGATGCGCTTTTTCTATTTCGTCCAAAAGCACAATAGAATATGGTTTGCGGCGCACTTTTTCTGTTAATTGTCCGCCTTCTTCATAACCAACATATCCCGGAGGCGCTCCAATTAAACGTGAAACGCTGAATTTTTCCATATATTCACTCATATCCACGCGTATCAGCGCATCAGGACTGTCAAACATAAATTCGGCTAAAATTTTTGCCAAATGCGTTTTCCCAACACCGGTTGGACCTAAGAACAGAAACGTTCCAATGGGTTTACTTGGGTCCTTTAACCCGATTCGATTGCGCTGAATGGCTTTTACCACTTTGTTTACGGCTTCATCTTGCCCGATTACTTTGTTTTTGAGTGCTTCTCCCATCTGGCGCAGTTTCAATCCTTCGGCTTGTGCAATACGCTGAACAGGAATACCTGACATCATTGCTACAACTTCTGCCACTTTTTCCTCGTCTACAATTTCAGGATGTTGCTGTGACTCTTTTTCCCAACGTTTGATGGCATCTTCCAATTGATATTGCATTTGTTTCTCTTTGTCGCGCAATGGAACAGCCTCTTCAAACTTTTGCTCTGCAATAACACGATTCTTTTCTTTTTTCAGAATTTCAATTTGCTTTTCAAGTTCTTCAATTTCTACCGGAACCGAAGCCGTAGAAATATGTACGCGTGAACCGGCTTCGTCTAAAGCATCAATTGCTTTATCGGGGAAACAACGATCAGTAATGTATCTATCTGTCAAACGTACACACGCTTTAATTGCTTCCGGCGTGTAACGCACGTTGTGATGATATTCATATCTGTCCTGAATATTTTCTAAAATCTGCAACGTTTCTTCAGATGTTGTCGGGTCAACAATTACTTTTTGGAAACGACGTTCAAGCGCTCCGTCTTTTTCAATACTTTGACGATATTCATCGAGCGTAGTAGCTCCTATACATTGAATTTCACCTCGTGCAAGTGCCGGTTTCAGCATATTTGCAGCATCAAGTGAACCAGGCGCGCCTCCTGCGCCTACAATGGTATGAATTTCATCAATAAAAAGAATGATATTCGGATTTTTTTGTAATTCGTTTAGAATGGCTTTGATGCGTTCTTCAAACTGTCCGCGATACTTCGTTCCTGCAACTATTGACGCCATATCCAATGCTACAACACGTTTGTCAAATAGAACACGCGAAACGCGATGTTGAATAATACGTAAAGCAAGCCCTTCCACAATAGCCGATTTTCCCACTCCGGGATCACCAATAAGTACAGGGTTGTTTTTTTTGCGACGACTTAAAATCTGTGCAATACGTTCAATTTCACGTTCACGTCCCACAATCGGATCGAGGCGATTTTCACGAGCTGCTTTGGTTATGTCTGTTCCAAAAGTATCTAATGCAGGAGTTTCAATTTGCTTGCCCTGTGCAGTTTGCTGCTTCGATTTTTTTGCAAACGGATCTTCCGCTTCTTCATCTTCGTCATCAAAAGGAGAATTTATATTTTCTATATTTTTAGTAGTAATCTGTGCTAAGACGCGTTCGTAAGAGATATTATTTGCTGTCAAAATATCATCAGCCAAATTATTTTTCATCTTCAAAATTGCCAGCAAAAGATGTTCAGTATCAACAGTCTCAGCCGAAAGGGAACGAGCTTCCAACTCCATCATTTTTTTTAGTTTTTCGGTACTCTTCAAAAAAGGAATTTCTTCATTTACCGGTTCGTTTACAGTACGTACCAATGTTTCTATCTCATTTTTGATTTTATTTACATCTACATGAAGCGCATTAATAATTTCAAGAGCCTTACCACTCCCCAAGCGTATGAGTCCCAGTAGAAGATGTTCAGGACCAATATAAGTGTTTCCAAGTCGCTCCGCTTCTTGAGAACTATAAATCAGTGCATTATTTAATTGATCGGTATATTTCATTGTGAAAATATTTATTGTACAAATATATTGTTTAAAATTATTCTATCAAATATAATACCGAAAGAACACAAAAAGTTTAATAAAAATAAAAACTGACAAAATGGCGGATAACAATCTTTTGTTGCCAAATTACAATTTGAAATTATACATTAATATTTTAGCATTCATAAGGGAAAGTATTTTTTTATTTGTTAATTTTATTTAAAATCACTCCTGTTGTTTTGAATTCTTCAAACAATCTTCTATCTTTGACCAAACGTTCAGTCAAAAATATAATTTATGTCTCCTAAAACTACTCAACAATTTAATGAGATAAGAAATCAACGAAAAATACTGTTGATGAATGCTGCATTAAAACTCTTTTCCGAAAAAGGATTTACGTCCACTTCTATTTCTGATATTGCAAAAAAAGCGGGTGTGTCAAAAGGACTGTTGTATAATTATTTTGAAAGCAAGGATGAACTGGTGAGAGAAATTATTATTGACGGAATAAAAAAAATCACTGCCGATTTCGATTTTTCGATAAAATTAACCAAGGATCGTTTTATTGAGCTTATTGATAAAAATTTTCTGCTTATTATAGAAGGCAAGGACTATTGGAAACTTTATATTTCAGTTATTACCCAACCATTAATAGTAGAAATGATGAAAGGAGAGTTGTACGAATATCTTTCACCTTTCTTTTTGGCAGTAACACAATACTACCAAGAAAAAAACGAAAAAAATCCGATAGCGTATACGTGGCTGATTGGAGCTATTTTAGACGGAATTGGCGTAGATTATATGATTGATCCGGAAAATTATCCGATTAATGAAATTAAAGAAATAATCATCAGCAAATTATTATAAAAATGAAAAAAAGTCTTAAAGCAGCAATATTTTTAATATTGATTATTTTTGGTTTTCAACAAATGAAGGCGCAAACAATGAATGCCAAAGAGGTAGTTTCAATATCTTTTAATCTTTTTTTGGGGAATAGCAGTTTCAGCAAAATGGAAATAACAATTGTGCGTCCAACTTGGAAAAGATCTATGGAAATGCAAACATGGTCGTTGGGAGATAAATATTACATTGCTTATATCATCTCTCCCGCACGAGACAAAGGACAGGTTTTTTTGAAGTATAACAATGAAATGTGGAATTTTGTGCCAACAATCAACAGAACCGTAAAAATTCCTCCGTCAATGATGATGCAATCGTGGATGGGCTCCGATTTTACCAACAACGATTTGATGAAACAAAACAGTGTTGTAACCGATTATTCGCACGAATTCGTTCCCGAAGAAAATTTTGAAAACTCTGATTGTTATGTGGTGAGTTTGAAGCCGCTGCCAAATGCTGCAGTAGTTTGGGGTTCAATTAAAATGTGGATTGCAAAAGGAAATATGAACACATTAAAAATTGAGTATTACGACACACATCAAAAACTTATTAAAACCGAAATTGCATCTAATCTACAAATGATGGGCGGAAGATTGCTCGCATCGCATATGGAAATGATATCCAATACCAAAAATGGTAACAAGACTATTATTAATGTAAAAGATATTCAATTTAACATCGGATATATCAATAAAGATTTTTTTTCGATACAAAACATAAAAAATATCAGACCAAAAAATTAAATGAACACATTATTTAAAATTGCCTGGAGAAATTTATGGAGAAATAAGAGAAGAACTTTTCTTACCGCCTCTGCAGTAATTATCGCGGTGATACTAGTGCTTTTTATGCGTTCAATGCAGTTTGGCTCGTATGATATGATGATAAAAGCCGCCGTAAATCAGGTGGGAGATTTTCAAATTCACAATAAAGGATATTGGGAAAATCAATCTATTGATGAGGCATTTTTTGCGGATAAAAATTTAGTTGATTCATTAAAGAAAATTCCTGAAATAACTTCTATCGCACCAACAATAAACACTTACTCTTTAGCATCGTATGGAAAACAAACAAAAGGAGTTTTAATCAGCGGAATAGACCTGAAAGAAGAAAACTCCAAAACAAATTTATCAGGAAAAATCATAAAAGGAAGATATTTAAACGAAATTGACAACGGAATCATTATTGGAGATAATTTGGCAAAATTTTACAAGATAGCCCTCGGTGATAGTTTAGCATTTATAGGACAAGGTTATCAAGGAATGACTGCTTACGGACTATTCCCCGTGGTGGGCATTTTTCATTTACCATCTACACAAATGAACAATCAATATATTTATATGGAACTCACTAACGCACAGGAATTTATCTGCCCTTATCAACCGGGAATTTTAACAGGATATTCCGTGTTTCTCAAGAATTCATCACAATTAAAAAGAGTTGAGAAAAAATTATCGAAAATAACCGGAAAAAATTACGAAGTCATCTCATGGAAAACCATTTTAGCATCTATGCTGCAATTTATAAAAGCAGACAATATTTCGGGTTTGGTAATGGCTATATTTCTATATCTTGTTGCCGCTTTCGGTATTTTCAGTACAGTACTTATGATGACGATGGAAAAACGGAAACAATATGCGGTAATGGTTTCAATAGGTATGCAACGCACAAAATTGATATGGGTAAGTGTGATAGAAACTTTTATTGTATCACTGGTTGGAATTATTATTGGACTGATTATTATTACACCCGTTTTGATTTATCTGAATATCCATCCTATTCCCATAACAGGTGATTTACAGCAAGCTTTTATGCAGTTTAATATTCCTCCTTTTTTACCATTCTCACTTAGCGCTAACATCTTTATTAAACAAGTTCTGATTATTTTGGGTTTATCGCTACTTTCGGTTTTGTATCCGATATTTTATCTGGCAAAATTTAATGTTTTAAACGCTTTTAGACGATAAGGTTATGAGAAATATGATAGCATCCATCGCTTGGCGAAATATTTGGAGAAACAAATTACGCAGTTTAGTAATTGTACTCGCCATTGCTGTGGGAATTATAGGAGCAGTAACAATGAATGGATTTATGATGGGAATGGTTGAGCAACGTGTTGAATCTGTTATTGATACAGAGATTTCCAATATCCAAATCCATAATCCCAATTATCTTTTAAATCAAGAAATAAAATATCATATTTCAAACACAGCAGAAACAATTGAAAAAATTAAAACAATCCCTGAAATAAAAGAGGTAAGCTCAAGAATTGTTTCTTCTGCTATGGCGACTTCTGCAAGTACCGGATTTGGGATAAACTTGTACGGTATTCATCCTGAAATTGAGAAAAAAGTAAGCTCCATTTACAAACATATTAATCAAGGCGTTTATCTGAAAGACGGTCAAAATTTTCCGGTTGTAATTGGAGAAAAATTATCACAAAAACTCAATCTTAATTTAGATGACAAACTAATAGTTACTTTAACAGACACCACAGGAACAATTACAAGCGGCGCTTTTAATATTGTGGGAATATATAAAACTGCGGATGATAATTTTGATGTAACACATGCTTATGTGAAACAAAGTGATTTAAGAAAAATGATTAATTATCCTCCAAATGTTGTCAATGAATTAGCCGTGCGTCTTAACAAAAACGACGACACCAATCTCGTCATCAATAAATTATTTAAAACATTTTCATCGCAAATTAAACAAAAACAAATTATTGTTCAGAGTTGGTCGCAATTAAACCCGGCCGACGAATCAATGGTAGAAATGATGGATTATTTTTCGTTTTTATTCCTGATAATTATATTCACAGCTTTGGCTTTTGCTATAATAAATGTTATGTTGATGGCAATTCTGGAACGTACGCGTGAGTTCGGAATGTTAATGGCTTTGGGTATGAACAAAAGAAAAGTTTTCAGAATGATTTTGTTAGAAACCATTTTCCTCTCCGTTATAGGCGGTTTAACTGGAATAGTATTGGGAGCTGTTATTGTAAAATATTTTTCCTCTTATGGTTTTGATCTTTCGTCTGTTGCAAGTGGGATGAATTCTATTGGCTACAATTCTATTATTTATTTTAAAGTAAAAATTTCATTCTATTTAACATCAATGGTTATGGTTGTTTTAACAGCTGTTGTTTCAGGTATTTTCCCTGCTTTAAAAGCATTGAAACTACAACCTGCAGATGCTATTAGAGAAGACAGTTAGAAAAATAAAAATACAAAATATTATGAGCATTATAAAAGTTGAAGGTATTTTCAAAACATACAACGAGGCAAATGTTCCCGTTAATGCGCTTAACGGCATAAATTTACAAATTGAAAAAGGGGAATTTATGGCTATTGTAGGTCCTTCCGGATGTGGAAAAACCACGCTGTTAAATATTATTGGAGGACTGGATTTGCCAACCAAAGGAGATATTTTTATTGAACAAACCAATCTGAAAGATTTATCTTCAAAAGAATTGATTGATTTTCGTTTACATAATATCGGATTTGTGTTTCAGGCATACAATTTAATTCCGGTGCTTACGGTAAAAGAAAACATTGAATTTATTATGGTATTGCAAAATCACCCTAAAGAACAACGAGATGCAAAAGTAAAAGAATTACTTGAAGCCGTAGGAATTGGAGATAAAGCCGATTTCAAACCCGGCCAACTTTCAGGCGGACAACAACAACGAGTAGCTGTTGCAAGAGCATTAGCATCGCAACCGAAATATATTATAGCAGACGAACCAACCGCTAATCTTGACTCCACCTCAACCAGTGAATTACTTGATTTAATGGCAGATATGAATAAAAAATACAATACTACATTTGTTTTTGCTACTCACGATCAACATGTGATGGATAAAGCCAAGCGAATTGTAACATTGGAAGATGGAAAAGTAATCAACGATAAAATTATTCAACAATAAAAATTATTTCTCGAAATCTCATTCAATGAAAAAGAAACAAATTTATCTTCTCATTTTCACCATTATATTTGCGATAAACGGAGTAAAATCACAAAATAAAAAATATGATTTTAATGGATTTATCCAATATATCAATACTACTTGGAACCCCGAAGATAATATTAATTGGATGGAAATTTCCAGTGTACACAATCGGTTCGATTGGCATTGGTATATTAACAATAAACTTACGTTTTATGCCGGATTACGCAACAATTTGGATTATGGTTCCTTGTTGGCAAATTTTTATCCATATTATATAAACAGTATTACGCAGGATAATGGTTTTCTGAACTTAACTCACAAATGGACGGGTAAACCAAACTATTTTTTTTATTCTAATATAGACCGGCTAAATTTGAAGTGGAATTACAAAAAAATCGAATTTACACTGGGACGTCAACGAATTAATTGGGGAGTAAATCAGGTGTGGAATCCGAACGATATTTTTAACACTTACAATTATTTTGATTTTAGCTACATCAATCGTCCAGGAAGCGATGCCGTTCGTATTCAGTATTATACGGGGAATTTTTCCTCTATTCAAGTGGCGGCTAAATTAAACCGAGAAAAACAAATAACTACTGCCGCAATGTATAAATTCAACTTTGCAAATTACGATTTTCAATTATTGAGTGGCGTAATGAACAAAAATTTTCTTACCTATGGAGGAGGCTGGGCTGGACAAATAAAAGATGTAGGATTTACAGGCGAAGTAACTTGTTTTACAAATCTAAAAAATGATTCAACACCAAAAACACAATGCATAGCATCCGTTGCAGCAAATTACACATTTTCTAACAGCTTGTTTGTGAATGTTTCTGCACTCTACAACAGCGCTGGAAAAACGCAAAACATAGGTCAAAGAGACTTGTTAACCTCAATCAATCTTTCGCCTCAAACTTTGACACTTTCAAAATTCAATTTATTCGGAGAACTCTCCTATCCGATTACTCCATTGATTAAAGCCGATATCTCCGCTATTTTTGATCCTTACGATAATTCGGCATTTATCGGACCTTCGTTGGATTTCAATTTATCAAACAGCGTTGATTTATTGGCAATGGCACAAATATTTGCCGGCAAAACCGAAACAGAATACGGCGGTTTCGGGCAAATGTACTATCTGAGATTAAAGTGGGATTTTTAGATATTTAAAAATAAACTTTCTAACTTTTTGCCATTTAAAAAATTATCCGTATATTTGCACGCTCAATTCAGATGAGGTTAAAAGACAAAGCAGCACTGCCAAATGGCATCTCACCTCCCTGATGTAATCTCAAAACAAAAAATAAATGTACGCAATTGTTGAAATTTTAGGACAGCAGTTCAAAGTAGAAGCAGGCAAAAAGCTTTTTGTTCACAGAATGAACGAAGCCGAACGTGGTTCTACAATAGAATTTGACAAAGTATTGTTGATTGACAACAATGGAACAGTAACGGTAGGAACTCCTGTGGTAGAAGGCGCAAAAGTAGTTTGCGAAGTTGTATCACACGTAAGAGGCGAAAAAGTAATTGTTTTCCACAAAAAACGCCGCAAAGGATACCGCAAACGCAATGGTCACCGTCAAGACTTTACAGAATTGACAATTAAAGAAATAGTAGCTTAATTTAACCGATTAAAATTTAGAAGAAAATGGCACATAAGAAAGGTGTAGGTAGTTCGAAGAACGGTCGCGAATCGGAAAGTAAGCGACTTGGAGTTAAAATCTTTGGCGGACAATTCGCTAAAGCAGGTAACATTATCGTACGTCAACGCGGTACACAACACCACCCGGGTTTAAATATGGGTATTGGTAAAGACCATACTTTATTCGCGCTTGTTGACGGAGTTGTTGAATTCAGAAAACGCAAAGACAACAGATCATTTGTTTCTATCGTTCCGATAGAAAAAGCAAACTAATCTGTTTCTTACTCATATACAAAAATCCCTTGCAATGAAAATTGTAAGGGATTTTTTGTAACTTTGCACTTTATCAGATAAAAAGACAACAGATAACGAAATACAGATAAAAAAGTCTGAAATCTGATATCTAAAAATCTATTTTAATATGCTTACACTCAAATACATTACCGAAAATACCGAAGAAGTTATCCATCGTTTGGCTAAAAAACACTTTGACGGCGCACAAATCATCAATCAAATTGTGGATTTGGATGAAAAAAGGAAAATTACGCAAACTTCTGCCGATAATTTTTCTGCCGAAATGAATGCGCTCTCAAAAGAAATCGGACAACTTTTCAAAGAAGGAAAACAAGCCGAAGCCACTGTTGCTAAAGAAAAAACCGTTACGCTGAAAGAAAATATCAAACAACTTACTGAGCAACAAGCAGAAATTGAACAAAAACTGAATGATTTGTTGGTTCAAGTTCCAAATCTGCCACACGAAAGTGTTCCCGAAGGAAAACACGCCGAAGATAATGTGGTAGAAAGAAGCGGTGGAGTTGTTCCCGAACTACATAAAGACGCTGTTCCTCATTGGGATTTAGCAAAAAAATACGATTTGATTGATTTTGAACTCGGCGTGAAAATAAGTGGAGCCGGTTTTCCCGTGTACAAAGGCAAAGGCGCACGTTTGCAACGTGCCTTAATTAACTTTTTCCTCGACAATGCTCGTGAAGCGGGATATTTGGAAGTGCAACCACCTTACGTTGTAAATGCAGCTTCAGGTTACGGAACAGGTCAATTGCCCGATAAAGAAGGACAAATGTATCACTGCGGATTGGATGATTTGTACTTGATTCCAACGGCGGAAGTTCCTGTAACGAATATTTACCGCGATGTGATTTTGGACGAAAAAGAACTTCCCATCAAAAATACGGCGTATTCCGCATGTTTCCGTCGCGAAGCGGGCTCGTATGGAAAAGACGTGCGTGGATTAAATCGCCTGCATCAGTTTGATAAAGTGGAGATTGTACGCATCGACACGCCTGAACATTCCTACGAATCGTTGACTGAAATGGTGAATTACGTTCAATCTCTGGTGGAAAAACTGGAATTGCCTTGGCGTATTCTTCGTCTTTGCGGCGGAGATATGAGTTTTACATCGGCGCTTACTTTCGACTTTGAGGTTTATTCTGCCGCTCAACAACGCTGGCTGGAGGTAAGTTCCGTTTCCAACTTTGAAAGTTATCAGGCAAACCGCTTAAAATGCCGTTATAAAAATGCCGACAAAAAAACACAGCTTGCTCATACACTGAACGGAAGCGCATTGGCTTTGCCTCGTATTGTAGCCGCATTGCTCGAAAACAACCAAACCAACGAAGGAATAAAAATTCCAAAAGCATTGGTTCCTTATACGGGATTTGATATGATTGATTGAAATTAAAGTAAATAGAATAAANAGAATCTCATTGAAAAGATTCTGAATGTTTCGTTATAAAAAAATCCCACTTTCAAAAGCGGGATTTTTTGTTACTCAGAAGTTAGTTACTCTAATTTATTTTCTAATTTGTCCATCTGTTTTTCAAACCAGTTGGCTATTTCATCTTTTGTTTTACCTAATTTACTTTGCAATTTTCCAAACATTTCGTCTTCTCGACCTTCTTCATATTTTAAATCATCGTCAGTGAGTTCACCCCATTCTTGTTTTGCCTTTCCTTTGAGTTGTTCCCAAACTCCTTTTAATCTTGAATTATCCATATTTTTTAAGTTTAAGGGTTATTATTTATAATCAAAACATATAAAAAATTAAATAGTTCCTTTTTTTAACATAGTTTGAATTTAAAGAAAAGAAGCATAAGGTTTTAACAAAAAGAATAAAATAAGTGTAAATTATTAAGTATGGTGGAGAAATCAAGGGTTTTTATGTTTTATAGCTTTTCATTATTTCTCCAGATTCTATAAAAAGCTAACTCTCCCCTCCTCCAATCAGTTAAATCGCAATCTTTAAGGCTTTTTTTGGAATAAATTGTAAAAGAAATCATTTTATATCATATATTTTAAAACAACAAAAGCGAGAATATTTATTTCTCGCTTTTATTTTTTGTTGCAAATTTTACACTAAAGCAATAAATACTTCTCCTTCTTCTTCTCTGAAAGAGATTTTACCTTCACGAGCCAACCAACCCAATGCTAAATTCAAGTCTTTTTCAGCCAGTTTGGTTGCTTTTTTTACGGCTTTCACGTTTAATTCGCCGTTTTCTAATGCCTTCCAAACCAGACCGGCATTAGTACCAATTTTTTCTGTGTACATAATAAAAAAATAACAATTAGTTATGAAACATACCGCAAAAATACATAAAAATATGTTTTACAACATAAAAACAGTAAAATTTAACACAATTTCAACAATGCGAACGTTTGCAATTAGCAGAATTTTTCATGCCAACTTAAAAATCGTTGTGCGTGAGAATCGCCGTATTTATGCAGTTTCGATATAATTTTTTCTACAGATAATTCTTTATTTAATTTGGTTTTTGAGAAAAACTTGTCGGCATAACAAATAATTTGTTCTTCAATGGAAACAGGACGCATATCTCTGTGCGGTAACGGTAAATTATTTTCAATAATATATTCTAAACTCATTCCTGTACCTGTATGTCGTTCGCACACAAGTGCGTGAAGCGGAAATCCTTCTTTTTTTATAATATCCGATCCTAAAAAACCGTGACAAATATATTCTTTATCGCCAAAACAATCTATTTTAGGAGCATTGGTAAGAAAAACGCCAATATCATGTAACATAGCGGCTTCAGCAATAAATTCCTTGTTAGCATTCAACTCAGGATGTTTATCAGCCACTTCCAATGCTTTATTTCTTACTTGTTCGCTATGTGCAATTAATATTTCATATTGCCTGGAATGCTTGTCGTAATATTTTTCTAAAATGGAATAAGGATTCATTTCGTTTATTTTGTATTTTTGTAAAATAAAAATCATCACAAAATTATACAAATTTATGCAAAATTCCGAATGTACCTGGCACATAAATGATTCTCTAATGAAAGCGTATCACGATACTGAATGGGGTGTTCCGCTTCACGACGATCAAAAAATTTTTGAATTTATGGTATTGGATGCTTTTCAGGCAGGACTGAGTTGGAAAACCATTTTATATAAACGGGAGAATTTTCGCGTTGCTTTTGATGATTTTGACGTAGAAAAAATATCCAAATACAACGAAGAGAAAATACAGGAATTGATGAACAACGCCGGAATTATTCGCAACCAGGCAAAAATACGCGCTACCGTGAAAAACGCGCAGGAATTTTTAAAAGTGCAACAAGAATTCGGAACGTTTGATAATTATATTTGGCAATTTACAGGACATAAAACCATTGATAATCATTTTAAAATTACTTCGGAAATTCCTCCAAAATCAGCGGAATCGGATGCAATGAGTAAGGATTTGATAAAAAGAGGTTTCAAATTTGTAGGTTCAACTATTTGTTATGCTTTTATGCAAGCCGCAGGAATGGTGAATGATCATCTGGAAGGATGTGGTTGTAGATAAATGAATAAATTCTCACTACTCAAATTCTCAATTACTCAATGCTTTTTATAGATGTCATATTACCTCTTCCGCTTGGAAACACGTTTACTTACGCTGTTCCTGATGAACAGGAAGAAAACGTGCAAATCGGCATGCGCGTGGTGGTTCCGTTTGGGAAAAAGAAAATGTACACGGCTATTGTGAGTTTAATTCACAGTCATCCACCCACATTGCTTTATGAACCGAAAGAGATAATTTGTCTGCTTGATAAGGAACCGATTTTACGTTATCCGCAACTGAAATTCTGGCAATGGATAAGTTCTTATTATCAGGCATATTTAGGCGATGTTTATCAAGCTGCCATTCCTGCCGGATTGAAATTGGAAAGTGAAACACAGGTTAGAATTAACTCAGATTTTGAAGGAGATACAACTCTTTCGGAAAAAGAAACTAGAATTTTAGACGCGCTTTCCGATGGAAAAATACAGTCGGTAAACGAATTGGAGAAAAACACCGGAATAAATAACTCGTTGCCTTACTTGAGAACGTTGCTCGAAAAAGGCGCTGTGGAAATAAGCGAAGAGTTGACCGAAAAATATCGTCCGAAAACGGAAACTTATGTTCGATTGACTGAATTTGCCGAAAAAGAGAATAACTTGCGAAAGATTTTTGATGAACTCGCCAAAACTCCCAAACGGCTCGATTTATTAATGAAGTTCATAGATTTATCCAAATGTTTGAATCCGACATTAAAACAGGAAGTTTCAAAAAAAGAATTGCTGGAAAAAAGCGGCGCTTCTTTGTCCGTTTTTCAGGGTTTAGTTGAGAAAAATATTTTAGAATCGTATCAAAAAGAAATAGGACGATTGGATTTTTCTCATACTCAAACGAAAGAAGTGTTCGCGTTGAATGAATTTCAACAGCAAGCATTATCTGAAATCCATCGGCAATTTCAGGAAAAGCCGGTGGTGTTGCTCCACGGAGTAACTTCCAGCGGAAAAACCGAAATTTATATTCATCTTATAAAAAAAGCGTTGGAAGAAAAAAAACAAGTGCTTTATCTTGTTCCCGAAATTGCATTAACAACTCAACTTACATCTCGCCTGAAACGCATTTTTGGGAATAAACTCGGTGTGTATCATTCAAAATTTTCTGATGCAGAACGTGTTGAAATTTGGGAAAATATATTACAAAATAAAGGTTACGAAGTTATTATCGGTGTACGTTCTTCTATTTTTCTACCTTTCAGACAATTAGGATTGATAATTGTGGACGAAGAACACGAAACGAGCTACAAACAATTTGACCCTTCTCCGCGCTATCACGCACGTAATGCAGCCATTGTTTTAGCGTCAATGCACAACGCAAAAACATTGCTCGGCACAGCTACGCCAGCCATAGAAACGTATTATAATGCAAAAACAGGGAAATACGGTTATGTTTTGTTGGAACAACGTTTTCAGGAATTGGAATTGCCTGAAATTTTAGTGGTAAATACCAAAGAAGCGTATCATAAAAAAGAAATGACCGGATATTTCAGCGAAACTTTGCTTGAGAAAACCCGGAAAGCATTGGAGAGAAAAGAACAAATCCTTCTTTTTCAAAACCGGCGCGGTTATGCTCCTTTTTTAGAGTGTAAATCATGTTCTTATATCCCTAAATGTAAAAATTGCGATGTGAGTTTAACGGTTCATAAATATTTGAATAAACTCACGTGTCATTATTGTGGCTATACCGAAAATATTCCGCAAATTTGCCCCGTTTGCCATACTCCAAATCTTGAAAACAGAGGTTTTGGCACCGAAAAAATTGAAGACGAGATAAAAGAAATTTTTCCGGCGGTAAAAGTGGCGCGTATGGATACAGATACCACGCGCAATAAAAAAGCACACGATAAAATTATTACCGAATTTGAACAGGGAAAAATTGATATTTTAGTTGGCACACAAATGATTTCCAAAGGGCTGGATTTTGAACGGGTAAGTTTGGTGGGAATTTTAAATGCGGATAATATGTTGAATTTCCCTGATTTTCGTGCGCACGAACGCGCTTATCAACTTATGACGCAAGTCAGCGGACGTTCCGGACGAAAAAACAAACGCGGCACGGTAGTTTTACAAACTTCCAATCCGCAACATCTTATAGTTACTCAAGTGATAAATAATGATTTTGAAGGAATGTTCAAAACAGAACTTATTGAACGTAAACAATTTAAATATCCGCCATTTGTACGTTTGATAGAAATTACTTTACGCCATAAAGATGTGCAAGTTTTGAATAATGCATCAGAAACGTTAGCCATTCAAATGCGCAAACTTTTCGGCAGTCGTGTTTTAGGTCCGAACGTGCCACCTGTTACACGCATTCAAAATTTGTATATAAAAAATATATTATTGAAACTGGAAACTGAAATTTCTTCAGAACAATCAAAGAATATTTTACAACAAATTATCAACGAAATCCTCTCACGAAAAGAATTTAAAAGTGTTCGTATCAGTTTGGATGTTGACCCGATGTAGATTTTTGGAAAAAATGGAAAATTTAAATTTTAATCGGATAGCTGAAAATAACATCACTTCTCTAAAAGAAAATGAGATATTTGTTTTCGGGAGTAACCTGAATGGTTTTCACGGAGGAGGCGCAGCGCATATTGCTTATGAGAAATTTGGCGCAACTTGGGGAAAAGGTGTCGGATTGCAAGGAAAATGTTACGCTATTCCTACTATGCACGGCGGAATTGATAAAATAAAACCTTACGTGGACGAATTTATTCATTTTGCAAAGGAAAATAAAAATCTAAAATTTCTTGTAACCCGTATCGGATGTGGAATTGCGGGATTTACCGATAAAGAAATAGCTCCCCTTTTTAAAGACGCTTTAAACGTGGAAAATATTTACCTTCCTGAAAGTTTTATAAAAATATTATCCAAATAAGTTAAGATTATTTCACTTTATACCTGCTATTTTTTGCATCACACTGGTAGTTCTTGCTCCTGAGGTTCCTGTACTTGGGCATTTCCCTTTTCCAATAAGCTCATCTACAACAGTTTGTATTAATGGTTGTTGAATATGTTGGGGATTTTCTATTTCTATAACTTCTTTTCCTTTGGAAGTAGTAATTTCTATCTTCATTGGATTTCCGAAAGAATTATAGATTAAATGACCTTTTGAACCAAGAATCGTTGTAACTTCTTTTTCCGAAGATTTATCGGTTGTAAAACACCATAAACCGGTTCCTACAACTCCATTTTCAAACAAAAAACTTCCGGCTACAATATCATCGGCAGGATAAAGTTTTGCTTGGTTTTGAGCTATTCCTTTTGCTTCAATTATTTTTCCAAAAATACTGTCCAAATAATCCAACTGATGCGAAGCCATATCGTGCAAATAACCGCCGCCGGATATTTCAGGCAAAACCCGCCAGTTATTTTCCAAATCGTAATCTATATCTAACGGACTTCGATACATCTCGATATTTACAAATCGAATTTTTCCAATTTCTCCTTTTTCAATTATTTCGCTCACTTTTTTGAATCCTTCCAGTGCTCTACGATAGTAAGCCACAAATAGCGGAACATCCGCTTTTTCGCACGCTTCAATCATTTTCTTACATTCTTCCTCCGTATTTGCCATCGGCTTTTCCACGTAAACAGCTTTCCCCGCAGCGGCAGCTTGTAGTGTAAGTTCGCAATGTGAACCGGGCGGTGTAGAAATATATACAATATTTATTTCCGGGTCATTGAAAATATCATCGGAATTCGTTGTCCAATTTGGGATATTATGTCGTTTTGCAAAATCCTCCGCTTTTGCAGCAGTTCTGCGCATAACCGTTTTTACTTCAGAATGGAGAGTTTTGTACATCCCCGGTACGCTTTTTACTTCACAAACATCTCCGGCTCCAATCACACCCCAAATCACTTTTTTAAAAGTTTTCATATATTCTTAATTTTTATATTCAAAAGTTGAGGGAGTGAAGTTAGAAAAAATCATCTTACCGAAAAAATATTTGTTAAATAATTTGGAAATTTAAAAAGATTTATCGTATTTTGTGATATTATTTTAATATCAAAATAAATAAATCTATGAAAACACAGGAAGTAAATTTTTCAGGATTAAAATTACCGGGAATTCTGACAATATTTGTTAATCTGCTGGTCTTAATTGGAATTGTCATTCTTTTTATCTATCAGGTTAGCAGCGATTCTCCTAATGCATTACTCATCATTTTGAGTATTTTGCTATTTATATGCAATTTAATTTCGTGGGCAGGTTTTATGCAAATTGAACCTAACGAAGCACGTGTTATGGTTTTCTTCGGAAAATACAAAGGAACTGTAAAAGAAAATGGATTTTTTTGGGTAAATCCGTTTTACAATAAGAAAAAATTAACGCTTCGTGCGCGAAATTTAGACGCTGAACCAATTAAAGTAAACGACAAAACCGGCAACCCCATCATGATTGGAATGGTTGTGGTTTGGCGAGTTGTAGACACATATAAAGCATCATTTGATGTCGATAACGCATCTATGACTAACAATATTTCAGGCGCTCCCCACGATAATGTGAATGCGAAAATGAAAGCGTATGAGAACTTTGTGAAAATTCAAAGCGATGCCGCTTTAAGAAACGTAGCCGGAATGTATGCTTATGATCATACTGATACGAACGACGCAAAAGAACTCACATTACGTTCGGGAGGAGAAGAAATCAATGAAATTTTGGAAAAACAAATCAATGAACGGTTAAGCATTGCCGGAATTGAAGTGGTGGAAGCACGTATTAATTATTTGGCGTACGCGCCTGAAATTGCAGCCGTAATGTTACGCCGTCAGCAAGCAGATGCAATTATTGCTGCACGTGAAAAAATTGTGGAAGGAGCTGTGGGAATGGTTAAAATGGCTTTGACAAAACTTTCAAAAGAAGAAATTATTGACCTCGACGATGAAAAGAAAGCCGCTATGGTTAGCAATTTAATGGTAGTTCTTTGCGGAGAATCCAACGCACAACCCATAGTAAATACCGGAACTTTACATCAATAAATTTGGCAAAAGAAAGTAAAAATAAAACATTCGTGCTTCGCATTGATGCGGAACAAATGGAAGCGCTTGAAAAGTGGGCGGCGGATGAATTTCGCAGCATCAACGGGCAAATTTTGTATCTGCTCGAACAAGCTCTAATTAAAAACGGAAGAAAACCGAAGAAAAAGAAAGAAGTTTAAATTGAAAAAATAAATCATTTAATAGTTAATCTCACTAAAATTTAGTTTCAAAATTTCGCACAAAAAAATATTTAACGGAAAAATCATTATATTTGTAGTTTGCTACTGATGTAGTGATTTTTTCTTTTTAAAAATATTGAACTATGAAACATTTTCCTCCCTCCGAATTAATAATCAATGCCGATGGAAGTATTTTCCACCTCCACGTAAAACCTGAACAACTTGCCGATAATGTAATACTTGTAGGAGATCCGGGACGAGTAGCACTGGTAGCATCTTATTTCGACAGCCAAGAATGCAGCATTTCGAGCCGTGAATTCAATACTATTACCGGAACTTATAAAGGCAAAAGAATTACGGTTGTTTCCACAGGAATAGGAACAGATAATATTGATATCGTTGTAAACGAATTGGACGCGCTAGCAAATATTGATTTAAATACACGCACAGAAAAACCCGAATTCCGCCAGCTAAATTTAGTCAGAATAGGAACATCGGGAGGAATGCAGCCCGAAATTCCGCTGGGAAGTTTTCTTATTTCAGAGAAATCCATCGGTTTTGACGGCGTTCTTAATTTTTACGCCAATCGCGACAGTGTGTGCGACTTGGAATTTGAAAAATCATTGAAAGAACAACTTAAATGGAACCCGCAATTTTGCGCTCCTTATGTAGTTGACGCCAATGCTGATTTGGTAAATAAAATAGGGAAAGACGATATGATTCGCGGTGTAACTATTTCTGCAAACGGTTTTTACGGACCGCAAGGAAGAGAATTGCGACTTCCGCTCGCCGATCCGAATTTGAACGATAAAATAGAAGATTTCCGTTTTGGAAATTATAAAATTACCAATTACGAAATGGAAAGTTCGGCTATTTCCGGCTTGGCAAAACTAATGGGACACAAAGCAATGACCGTTTGTTGTATTATTGCCAACCGCCGTGTAGAAGCTGCAAATACCGATTATAAACCATATATTGAAAAGTTGGTACAAACTGTTTTGGATAGAATATAAAGCCCTGCCCCCTAACCCCCTAAAGGGGGAATAAAAAATCTTGAATTTTCATAAAGATTCTATCATATTTGTTACATAATGACTCAATCACTCGGTATACGGAACAATCAAACTCCCCCTTTAGGGGGTTGGGGGGCTTCCATTTGCGCCATATCAACCGCACCGGGAACGGGAGGAATTGCCGTTATTCGTGTTTCGGGAAAAGATACATTTACCGTTTGCGATAATATTTTTCAGACAAAAAATGGGGAAATATTGCAAAATCAATCGGCATATACAGTGCATTATGGCAATATTATCAATGAAAAAAATGAAATTGTTGACGAAGTTCTCGTAACGGTTTTTAAAGCGCCGCATTCTTTTACCGGTGAAGATGTGGTGGAAATTTCATGTCATGGTTCTGTTTATATTCAACAAAAAATTCTTCAACTTCTGATTCATAACGGATGTGAACTTGCAAAACCGGGTGAATTTACAATGCGAGCTTTCCGAAACGGGAAAATGGATTTATCGCAGGCAGAAGCTGTTGCCGATTTAATCGCCTCTAATACAGCCGCTTCACACCGAATGGCGCTAAATCAAATGCGCGGCGGATTTTCTGCCGAATTAAAAGAACTTCGCACACAATTATTGAATTTTGTTTCGCTTATAGAATTGGAACTCGATTTTACAGAAGAAGATGTAGAATTTGCCGACCGTTCTAAATTAAAAGAGTTAGCAAATCATATTGAAGAAAGAATTTTTACACTTGCAAATTCTTTCAAAGTGGGCAATGTATTGAAATCGGGCATTCCCGTGGCGTTAGTTGGTGAAACCAATGTTGGAAAATCCACTTTGCTGAATTTGCTTTTGAATGAAGAAAAAGCCATCGTTTCCGATATTCACGGTACCACGCGCGATGTAATTGAAGATTTGGTAAATATTGACGGAATTACCTTCCGTTTTATTGATACGGCAGGCATACGTAAAACCACCGATACCATTGAAAATTTGGGAATTGAACGTACGTATCAAAAAATTGAACAGTCTGAAATTGTACTTTGGCTGATTGACTGCACTCAAATAACGGAACATATTGAGTGGCTTACCGAAAAAATATCAAAACGCGCCGAGGGAAAGAAAATTATATTAGTCTTTAATAAAATAGATAAACTTACGGATGAGGAACGTGAAGTTATTGACCAACTTTTCAGTCAATTTGAAGGAGAACGGATTTATATTTCGGCTAAAAAACGTATTAACACCGATAAACTTCAAAAAGCGCTGGTAAAAGCATCGCAACTCAAATCCGTTCAGGAAAGCGACATCATTGTAAACAACATTCGCCATTACGAAGCGCTTATTAAAGCGCAAAATGCTATTCAACGCGTAATTGATGGGTTGGAAAACGGTATTTCAGGCGATTTTTTAAGCCAAGACATACGTGAATGTATGTATCATTTAGGCGAAATAACCGGACAAATCAGCAACGATGAAATTTTAGGGAATATTTTCTCGAAGTTCTGTATCGGGAAGTAAAAAACAAAAAGGCGTTCTAACGAGCGCCTTTTGTTTTTATTCTATTTCCCGTTTCGTAAAGCAAATTTAGGACGATCTGCAAACGTATCGTAAAGAGGTTGCAACTCTTTTACATTACTTGCCGACGGATTTGCGACCGTCATTGCAAATAGAGTTATTTTATCATTTTTGGGCAAAGTAATTGTTTTTGCTCCTGCCGGAATATCCAATTCATATTTGTAAAGATAACAATACATATACGCTTCGTTCTTCATCGGATATGGATTATGACAATGCGATGCAAACCACGCGATATTCGCCGGTTTTGAATACGGTTCCATCATTTCCTCCACTTTTTTCTTATCGCGGCTTAAAATCCGATTGTAAAACTGACCGACATAACCCGTCCAATTTTGTATGTTCAACGTGGAAGTTTTATCTCCAACAATAAAATCAGCAGAAACATCTCCTCCTGCATAAGCTAACAGATAAAGTTTGGTGTAATTTCCTTCGGGCAACGAAACGGTTTGTCCTTTACAAACGATAGAATTATTTTCTCCATCTGTTTTGTTCCCCATTTTGAAATCAATTCCTTCGCTGGTTATTACATCGGGAAGTAACTCCGCAGGAATAGAATATCCGTTTGTAACGTCGCTCCTGTTGTCGTCAAAACTAATTTCATCGTTATTGTACGGTAGTGTTACAACGGTTTGCTCTGTTTTATTTTCAGAGATTTTTGAACTTAATTTCACCGCAAAGCTTTTAATGGTGTAATGACTTAAATCAAAAGTCAATTCATTTCCGGTAATTTTCGCTGCGCCGATTTTCTTTTCCTGACCATTCACTTCATAAGCTTGTTCAATAGTCGTCGGGAGTTTTACTTTTACATTTTTCAAGTCTTTCCCCGATAACTCATTTACACGAATAACGTATAAATCACCGTCTTCCGCTTTTTTGAACGCCATCAATCCCACTTGAGGATTATTCACCGAAACCATAGAATAACTTTGTCCTAAATCTCCTTCGTGTTTTGAAGATTCAAATGCAAGTAACGGTTGATTTAAGAATTTTGCCTGCCAGGGAGTTTCCGCTTTCGCCCAATCTCCTTTGTGACTGTAAATGGCATACGTTACATCGTGAATTCCCCAATCCTGCGTTTTTTGGTGCATCATCCAATCGCCAAAACAATCGGCATCCGGAGTATATAAAAGCGTCAAACGCAACGTATTATCATTGGGTTTATCGGAACCGTATTTGCAATCTTCCAACACGGAAATGCCAAATTTGCCTGATTTGTCAGTCAAATCAAACCATTCTTTGGATGGAACTTCAAAGTGTTTCTCGGTATTGTTTCCTCTGCTGATAGTTCCAACACCTAAATTATAAGTTGCATTTTCGTTGGACGCAGTGAAAGGAAATGCCGCTTTTAAGCTCGCTTCCAATGTTTGCCAATCAATACGATTTTTCACTTCAAAACGTTTTCCGGCTTCGCCTGCCGAAAGACTGTAGTATTGAACTATTTCCGAGTTAAATCCTTTTCTTTTTACTTGCAACGTAACCCGCACGGGACCATTTTCAACCACAGAAACGCTTGCGTCTTCATTCATAAATCCCATCGGAGGTTTTTGGCGGTCTTTCCAATCCATATTCCAAGCTGGCCATTGTGCAGGATGTTCTTTCTGAAATTCGAGACGCGCCGGTGCAGAAAGTAATTCTTTAGATAATTTTTTATCGAAAACACTTGTAATATCGCCATTTTCAGCCACTTTCACCCGGTAATATTCATTTTCCATCGAATTATTTGTAATGGAAAGATTTCCTTTGGATGCAACATTTTCCTCTCGTACATCAAATACTGAAAATCCCGCGGAAGGAAGTTTTGCCAAGAAAATAAATTTCACTTTATTACCTGATGTTGACAAAATTTGAGTGGAAAGCGGTTTGTTTTCTTTACTGTAAACCGCAATGGCAGACGGAATTTTTTCAAATTCCAATTCGGCGGTTACAACATCTTCCCTTTCTTTTGCTACAGGATTATAAACAACGAGCGATTTTCCTTTGGTTTGTGTATTTAATTGAGATGAAATGGTTTTTACACCGTCTTTCAATACTTCCGAAAAATTATTTGCCGCAATAAATTCATCGTTCCAAGCATATTCGTATGCTTTAGGAATGGAAGTTCCGGGCAAAATATCGTGGAATTGACTTCCTAACACCAAATCCCAGCCCGCATTTATTTTTCTGGAAGGGTATTTTTCTCCAAACAAATCGGCGCCAACTGAAACTTGCTCAGCAGCTTGCGCCAACAATTCATTTTTACGATTTATCCGCTTCATAAATGCTTGCGAAGTCATTGAACCTGCGCTGTGTTCTATCAAAAGCAGTTCTCCTTTATAAGCGGGGAGATTTTTGCGAATTTCAGGCGTAATATCTTTATACATTTGATCAGAAGATGACAAAATTACTTTGAAATTTGAATCGGAATGTCTTAAACTTCCAATAGCATTTTTCACATCTCCTTCGCGAGGCGCTCCGCCTACATCACCCACTCCGTAATATCTGTAATCGAAAGCATAACCCGTTTTTTGTTTATCATCGTCCAATCTTTTTACCCATTTAGAAACGGTATCTAATCTGTGTTCAACTTTGCCGGTGTAATTTGTAGCATTTAGAGCCGCTACAATTCCTTTATCGTCCGGTCCGTTCCAAACGCCGACATTAAAAGGAATTCCCGCAGCAGAACGCCATGTAAGTTTTTGTGTAGAAAATCCAAGCAAGCCGCAATGATTGAAAACGGTAGGCAGATTGCTTAAAAATCCGAAACAATCCGGAAGCATATAATCAACACTTTCTTTTCCGAATTCTTTTCGGAAAAATTGATTACCATATAAAATCTGTCGTACAAGTGATTCTGAAGAAGAAATATTCACTTCACCTTCGTCAACGGAAGAACCTGAAACATTCCACCGCCCTTGTTTTACGTAAAACTGCACTTTCTTGAATAATTCAGGATAATATTCCTTCATCATATTGTATCTGCGCGAGCCGGTAAAATTAAAAACATAGTCGGGATATTTTTCAAAAAGATGGAAATTTTCCAACATCGTGTTTTTAATATATTCATTTATGGTTTCAGGATAATCCCAATTCCATTCGGTATCCAAATGCGCATACCCAACGGTGTAAAGCACTCTGTCTTTTTCAATGTTGTACGGCTCTCTTGTTTGAAGCGGTTGAGCTAAAACTGAAATAGAAATAATACAGGAAAGTAATAAAACTGTTTTTTTCATTAGTATGGATTTTTATTTGAATTTTAAAATTTAAGCGATCAAAAACCAAAATCATCTACTTTTATCCTTGCTATCGTGGAATTTTGTCACTTGATTTATGGCTATATATTTGCATTTACATCTTGATATTACTTATAATATGCAAATTTGCAACAAGAGGGGTTATTTTTACGGTTACATTCCGGTTATTTCTTTATTTTTTCAGTAATCAATATGTTAATATTTTGAAAAACTGCTAAATCAATTACTATCGCGTGATTAATTTACACTTCCCACAAGAAAGGATGTCAAATATTTTTCACCATAATTTAAATTGTTTTTTTAATAAAAACAATGTAGCAATCCATAATAAAACAATGATAGCATATATACCAAACCATCTTTTTACAACTTCTATATCTTGAAATAAACTTATCTTTTCAACAAAAAAATAACCAAAAATTAAGAATAAATCAATAACGATAAATACCGGAAAAATAATTTTATTAATTATTGGAGATTTCGCAAATGGCAGAATTTCTTTTTTTAATCCATATCTTCTATACGACAATAAAAATAAACCTATTGATAGTGATAGTAAAGAATAATTTAGGTTAAATAAACAATTTCTTGTCATAATTTCTCCAACAAAAAATAGTAAAGAAACTAAAAAAGCCAATAATGATAGAATAAAAAGTTTTGTGCCCCAAAAATTCATATTATTTATTTTTTTCAGGTGATGATTCAATAAATCTATTCTTTCTTGTTAGCGCAGGTTTATAGTTTGTGCCAGAAACTAAAACATATAAATAGAAATACAAATATGCGTATCAAAAATCAAAAAATGCTTGGTATATCGTAGCGTAATTGAATTTTCTTACAAACTAGAAACTTCACTTACCATCGCGAAATTTTATCGCGCGATTTATTAAAACTTCCCACACGAAAGGACTCATTGGGGAGCAAAGAATCAAAAACCAAAATCATCTACCTTTATTTCCTTTTTTTCTTCCTTTTTGAATTTTAAAGTGTTGTGAACTTTTAATCCTTCCACATAAATAGCTTTATAAGGTTTTGCAGGACAAACATATTCGCAACCGCCGCAACCCACACAAATATCCGTATTCGTGTTGGGAATAGTTAAATCGTCTTTGTACGGAACCATAAAAACGGCTTGTGTCGGGCAATGTTCCGAGCAAGCTCCGCATTGCGTTTCATCAGTATATACAATGCAATTTTCCCTGACATACCTTACTTGCCCCATTTGATTACGATGTTTTTGTTCCCTTGTAAGTTTTGTAAGCGCTCCCGTAGGACAAACATCAGTACAAATCGTACAATCGTAATTGCAAAATCCTTTGTCGAAATACACTCTCGGCTGCATTATTCCTTCCAAACCATATTCATTAAATGCCGGTTTTAATACGTGTGAAGGACATTTACTTACACACAAATGACACGAAATACACTTCTCCTGTAATTTTTCTACCGATTTTGCACCCGGAGGAGCGATGGGAAGTTGTTTTTCTATCGGGCGTTTTTTCAGTAATGGAACTTTTTGAGCAATTATTTTTGATGCGGCAACGCTTGTAATTGCAACGGCGGAGAGAAAACGTCTTTTGGACAAATCAACTTCTTTTGAATTATTTTCAGACTTTTTCCTGTAAGCAAAAGTATATTTCATTGCGGAAAATTTACAACCTTCCATACAGTTGAAACAATTTACACAACGGCTGTAATCTATTGTTCTTTCTTTACAATCAATGCATGATGCCTTACAGTTTTTTACACAGATATTACATTCGGTACAATTATCATTAAATTGAACTTTGATCAGAGCAAATTTATTCAAGAACCCCAAAATGGTTCCAACGGGACAGATTGTGTTACAGTAAGTTCTTCCGTTTTTCCAAGCCAAAATTCCTATTCCAATCAATGTGAGCAAAGCGATTATGGTTGAAAACAGACCTAAACTATAAATTCCTACCTGATAAAAAGTATTGTTACCGAAAGAAGTGAAAATTTTTGCCAATAAATTATTCCCTAAAAGATATGCCGGACGAAAAAGATGTGTTGTTATACGTCCGTAAGCGCCATAAGGATCAAGCAAACCGAGCAGAAAAGTAAATCCAAACATAAAAGCAATAAAAGTTATGCCCAGTGTTGTCCAGCGAAGTACTGTTTTTGCTTTGCTGAAAGTATATTTTTTCCGTTTATTTAATCTTTTTGAAAACCAAGCAACAATATCCTGATAAACTCCCATAGGACAAATCGATGAGCAATAAATCCGTCCGAAAATAAGAGTCATTAAAACTAAAAAAATTAAGATCCCAAAGTTGAGGGCAAGAAGTGCGGGAATAAACTGAATTTCAGCTAAAGCGTGAAAATGAGCAGGNAACCAACCCGCAAAATCAAGGAAAAACAGGGTGATAAGAACAAAAAACACCAACGAAACACCAACTCTTATCTTTTTCAACATAAGTCGATTATATTTTTATTTTTTTTATTTTCATTTTGTCCAAATTCATCGAACCGACTTTCAAATCCTGCGCTTTAGATAAATAAGAAACTCTTTCCAAAGGCATTTCACGCACCTGATTAAAGAAATTTGTAGCAGCTGTATCTGCAGCTACAATATCTTGTGAAATAAATAATCCTTTTGACAATACCACATCCGCTTCCGATCTTCCTCTNGGACCGCTNGTTTTCATNAATCGATAAGCATCNACCACATTCAAAACCGGACGTTTTTCGTACGTACAAACATCCGCTATACATTGTTGCAAGTCGTTTTTATGAAAAAATCCTCTATCCCAAACTATTCCCATATAATTTTTCATAGAAATACTCATTTGTGCCCCTCCGTGATTTTTAAGCACCGGAACATTAATCCATTTATCGCAATTTACAATAGATTCNTGNACNTTGGTCGATTTCAATTTCACGCCTTTNGGNAGNGAAACATCTTTATAATATGTGCCTAAATGTGCGGGAACNACTTTTGCTCCGGCTGATTTAGCNGCCGCTTCAATTCCGCTGTTGGCGTAACATCTTGTCCANTCGTCACACGTNTGGTCAAAAACCGTNACCTCTTTTGCTCCNGCTTTGAAACACTGNCGTATAATTTCNNCTATTAATTTNGGATTTGTATTTGCTGCCATTTCNGGNGTTTTATCCCAACCNATATTGGGTTTCACAACCACTTTATCTCCTTTTTTAATAAATTTACCCATTCCACCCAATTCTGTTATCGCTTTACGAAACATAGCTTCAGGTTCTCCTCCCAAAACCGCTACCAAATCGTATGTTCCGGAAGAAGCTGGTGACACTTTCGGCTCAAAATTTTGCACCATCGTNGTCATNGCTNNNGNATCTTTTATAGCCANNNCNGNTCCTGTAANTGCAATGGCTNTNAGAAAANTTCGTCTATCCATAATACTNCATTTTTATAAAATCCAAGGAAATTTNAAACAGTTTTCATTATAAAGTGCGTAATCGGCATTTCCGTTTACAGCAAAAGTNTTTATTTGCTTTGCNCCTNNAAGNANGTTTATGGCAAATTTTANNGTTGCTCCTGTTTTTATTCTGTCGTCTACTAGCAGAATAGTTTTATTTTCATACTCGAAGTTTACAGGAGAAAGTAACCGGGGCGAATCATATTTGGGTTGTTGATTATCATCCCGCAAATTTATTTTAAGGAGTTTAATATCCGTTTTAAAACGTTGATTGAGAATACCTGCCGGAATAATTCCTCCGTTTGCAACAGCCACNATTATATCAAACGTTTCCTCAAATTCAATTTCACGAAAACGTTTCATTACTTCATCCAACGTTTTTGATTGTAACATATTACACTTTTTCCAATGCTTTTAACACCAAATATCCTCCTACAATTTGCAATAATATTCCCGGAATTCCCAACCGGAAATCCTGAATGGCAACATTAAAATTTTGAGTTAGTAACCATTCAAAAGCGGTTCCTGCTACTTGATATATNAATACTGCCANCAGAACTGCAATGAAAGAAATTCTGTTGTAACGTTTGGCTAACATCGCTGCCGCAATTGCCAGAATAACAGATTTTATCAAGATTGACGGAAGTACCGCTAATGGAGGCATTCCAAAAAGAAGATTATTCACTACGGGCGATAAAATAGCCGTAAGAATTCCCACGTGTATNCCATACTTGTAAGCAGCAATCAGTGTGAAAAAATAAATCGGAAGAAAAATTAATCCCCCTTGGGGTATTAAGTGAACTAATTGAGGAAGAANTAAATTGCCAACAACAAAAATGATGGCAAAAAGATAAGTTTTGATATTACTCAATGGGAATGAGTAAAGTTTAATTGTATTTGTCATAGCTCGGTTTATTGGTTTAGAATATAATTCAACCACAAAGCTATAAATAAATTCAAAGAATTAGGTAAAAGAAAGGTTAAAAATATAAATAAGACAAAATTACTTTTACGAGGACTTATTCCTCGTCTTCTACAGCAAGCGTACCTTGTAGTTTCTGAATGCTGTATCTTGTCATCGATTCATTTGACTCAAANCCAANTCCGGTAAGGATTTTTGTTTTTTGAGTAATTTTTATAAGNGTATCGGANTATATTNNTTGNTGNATTTCACTCCAAAAAAGATGTTCCGTTTCAAACATTTCGCCCTGAATATTAATGGCACGCACTTTTCCTTTCAGTTCCCAAAGTTTTTGGCGTTCAAAATATTTTGCTGTATTAGCATGAATGTTGGCGTCTACTTTTAANTTTTCATCAAAACGTTCAAAATGAATACCTTTAGGGAAATTCCAATAAGGTTCAGCTGTTTTATCATATACGTCCCATTGTTTTGTATATATACGATAACGGGTGATTCCTGAATCTGAAATCACAGTAGTAACTTCATTTGCATGCAATTTAGGAATTGCCGCTCTGTTCTTTACTGCATTAATTTTATCAGGTTTATCTTTTTTGCAACTCATTCCTCCAAATAACAAAACTACCACAAATAATGTGGCAGTAATATTTTTTATAAAAAAGGAAGAGAATTTCATACCTGGTAAAATTATCTTTTAATAAAATTATAGTTTACGTTTAAAGAACCATAATTCATTAAACGACGCACTGATGGTGAGTTTTAAATAATCTTCACGCAACATGGAGTTAGAACCAATTTTTCCATATTCCAATGCTGCATTGATGTAACTTATTTTATTCGTAAAGTTGTCTCGCATTGGAATTCCTATACCTAAACTTAAGCCAAAATTATTAGGCAATGTTTGTGTCCCCACTTTATAATACGGATTACTTGTATTTAATCCTATACGGTATCGTATTCTTTCTGACATTTTACGTCCACGCGGATTTGGTATATATTCCGCACCCAGTGAAAAAGAAGAAGAATTTACTAAAGAATCTTTGTGTCCGAAAAACAACGAATTTCCCCAGGATTGCATTTTATAATCCATTCCTATTGTCAATTTATCGTCTAAATTGTAACTTAAACCGGCACCAAACAACTGAGGCAACTCAGAACCTCCAACTGCACCCAATACGGAATCATTCAATGTTTCGGAAAAACTTCCGTTTAGCTTAGTTTTATTTTCATAAATAAGTCCTAACGTTACTGTATGTCTTTTATTAAATGTGTTAAATAATTGTAATCCATACCTTAATCTAAAGTCGGAAGCGTGAATTTTATTATTATAAACTGTACTGCTTGACGAGCTGTTACTTTCAACAAGTGTTCTATAATTATTAATATCACCAAACATATAATACACATTTGCCCCCAATGAAATATGATTAAATGCTCTAAAAGATAAACCGGAATAAACTTGATAAAAACCTCCGTTTCCAATAAAAGATTGTGTGTAACCTATCTTTTTTTCAGCTTCGCCAGGGTAAACCAGCATTGTTAGCGAATCCGATTGAGTAAAAGCATATCCCGAAAAAGAATAAGGAAGCAAACCTGCACTAAACCCCCAACTTTTCCCCAACGGTAAACGCAGAGTAATGTATTCCAAATTTCCATTAAATGTATTACTGGAGGCACCGGTTTTATCCGAAAAACGTGAATATCTAAAGCCCGTTGCCACGTCAAACATAAATGTCAAACTATCCACACTGCTGTACGATGCAGGATTTACCGGATTAATCGTATTTTTTGAATAATTGGTTATGGAGACTCCACCCATTCCGCGCAATTCGGCAGGAGTACTTTCGGTAACATCTCCATAACCGAAACGGGTATAAGGAGAGTTTGTATTGTTCTGACTAACAGCTAATTGAAAAATAGAAATTAAAAGAACAAGGGCAATGAAAATTTTTTTGCTGTACATTATATAATATTGATATATACGGATTAATCTTCGATGTTTTTTAAGAATGCAAAGATGGCATATTTTCCGTTCTTAAAAAAAGATGTTAATACATTTACCAGTTAAAAAAACTGAAAGGAAGCGATTTTATTGCAAAGGAGACTTATTTTTCTTATAAAATCATTTTCTCTATCGGTACAACGAGTATTCCTTCTGCCCCTAATTTTTTCAATTTACCAATTATATCCCAAAATTCTTTTTCACCAATTACAGCATGCAATGAACTCCATCCTTCTTTTGCAAGAGGCATTATGGTAGGACTTTTCATTCCGGGAATCACTTCAATGATTTTTGTCAAATTATTTGTGGGCACATTCATTAGCACGTATTTCTTATCTTCAGCCAATTGCACAGCTTCTATACGAAATAAAAAATCGTTCAGAATTTTTTGCTTCTCTTCGGATAAATCGGGATGAGCTATTAACAATGCTTCCGATTTCATTATCACTTCCACTTCTTTTAATCGATTGGTAATAAGCGTGCTGCCCGAACTGACAATATCAAATATAGCATCTGCCAAACCTATTCCGGGTGCAATTTCAACAGAACCGGTAATGACGTGGATATCTGCATTTACATTTTTTTCTTTCAAAAATTCTCCTAAAATATCCGGATACGAAGTTGCTATTACTTTACCTTCAAACCAACTAACACCTTTATAATCAATATCTTTTGGTATAGCTAATGATAATCGACATTTGCTAAAACCAAGACGTTTTACAATATCGGCTTTTTTCCTTTTTTCTGTGAATTCATTTTCTCCCACAATGCCAATATCCGCTACACCATCAGCAACCGACTGCGGAATATCATCATCGCGTAAAAAAAGAACTTCGATAGGAAAATTTTTTGCTGGCAACAGTAAAAGACGTTTGCCGGATTCTATTTTTATTCCCGCTTCGGCTAAAAGAAGCATTGTGTCTTCATTTAATCGCCCTTTGGATTGTACAGCTATTCTTAACATAGATGTCATACATTAAATTTTGGCAAAAGTACGATATTTTTTGGACATAAAAAAAGTCCGTTACCTTGTAACGGACTTTTGTGCTTAATAATTCTTGCTATAGCTTAAATTATTTTACAGCAGCTGCTGCTGAGTCTACTACTTGAGTAGCAACTGAATCTGCAACTTGAGCAGCTGTATCTACTACTTGAGTAGCAACTGAATCAGTCATTTCTTCTGTTTTTTGAGCAGGTTTCTGGCAAGCAACAAACATTGCAGCTACAGCGAAGATTACAAATAATTTTTTCATTTTCTTTAATCCTTTAAAAATTTAACATGTTATAATTTATTCAATTCAAAATCTGTGCAAAGTTATATCATTATTTTGACATAACAATTAATATTTATGATTTTTTTTTATTTTTTTTTCACTTTTCGCCCTTTTATTAAGAAAAACGACATTAAAAGTCCACTAAAAATAAAAATTGTCAATTTTAAGTANTAAAAAACCACTACGTTTAGTAGTTTTTTCAAAAAACCGTAATTAAATTTTAATTACTTTTTAACAACAGCAGTATCTGTTTTTACAACAGCACTATCAACCTTAACTGAATCTGTTTTTACCGTATCAACAGTTACAATAGAATCTTGATTAACAGTTGCTTGTTCTGTTTTTTTCGGTCCACAAGAAACAACAGCAACAGCAATAACTGCAAATAAAAATAGTTTCTTCATTTTTCTTAAAAAAGTTAAATTAAATTAAACCGCATTTATTGATGAAAAACGATGCAAAATTACTATATTTTTTGCAATCAAAAACAAATAATTTAATATTTTTTTGAAAGATTTTAAACTTTAACATTGTTAACAGAGCAATTAACTATTATTCAAATCCTCAGGCGTTTGAAAATTAGCGGAATATAGATAACGCTTGATGCTTTTCTTTGGCGTTTTTTCAAACTCCGTAGGATATATTTGAACTTTTGAAACTTGTTCATAACTAGCACTCATAGTATTAAGCGCTTTTAGATTTTCTGCCATAACTTTTTCCAATGCAGTTTTATCTAATTTTTGAGCGTCTGCCGCATCATAATCAGGAAATACCAATGCCACAAGCTTGCCTTTATCTTCAACCACAAGACTTTCACCCACAAAAGGCATATTATTCAATTTCGATTCTAATTCTTCCGGATAAATGTTTTGTCCGTTGGCGCTCAATATCATTGTTTTATTTCGTCCTCGGATAAAGATATTCCCGTTTTTGTCAATTGTTCCTAAATCACCCGTATGAAGCCATCCATCTTTATCTATCATAGCATCGGTAGCTTCTTGATTTTTATAGTAACCCGACATAACATTTTCACCTCTTACAAGAATCTCTCCTATTCCTGTATTTGGTTCCGGATTCTCAATTTTTGCCTCCATAATGTCAAGAATTTTTCCTGCAGATTTAGGAAGAAAATCATTCTTATGTGAATAACTAATGAGTGGAGCACATTCAGTCATTCCATAACCCACAGTAAAAGGAAATTTTATTTTATGGAAAAATTCCTCCACTTCAGCATTAAGTGGAGCGCCCCCAACAACTATTTGTGAAAAGTTTCCTCCGAAAGCATCTACTAAATGCTTTCTGATTTGGCCTAAAATAGGTTGATCTAAAAAAGGGATACTTAACACCCAGCTTACAAAGGGCTTTTCAAGCAAAGGTTGTATTTGCTTTTTATAAATTTTTTCAATTATCAACGGAACACAAAATATTACATTCGGACGAACTTCCTCAAATGCTTTTAACAATATTTTAGGCGATGGCGTGCGCCCTATAAAATAAATGTGACAACCCATACAAGTAGAAGCAAGAAAATCGAACGCACATCCATAAGCATGTGCCAATGGAAGAAAAGCGACAATATTATACCCGGGTGCAATTAATTTAGTGCGGAAACCAAAGGTTATATTTCCGGCTAAAGCATTTCCACTTGTCATTACACCTTTACTAAATCCCGTCGTCCCTGAGGTGTAATTAATTGAAACAATCTCGGAATTGGGTTTATCAGCATATCTCACATCGTCTTTATGGAAACCGTACGGATATTTTCCGACAAAAAGTTTATCTATGTGCTGTTGAGAGAGTTTTTCCTTATCAAGTGGCTGAACAACGCTCTCGTAATCTTCTTTTTCCTCCATTAATGTAGGCGTAGGCTGATTTAAAAGCACAATAGGCGAGAAATCATTTAAAGAGAATACAGCACGAATGGTATGAAGATGTTCTTCTTCTAAATTTTCCCAAACAAAATCGCTGACAAACATTAATTTTGATTCGGAATGATTGGTAATATGATGCACATCATGCGGAGTAAAGTCTTGCAAAATAGGCACAACGACTGCTCCATAAGCTACTGTAGCAATGTAAGTTATAGCCCAGTTTGCATTGTTTTTTCCAATAAGTGCAATTTTATCGTTTTGTTTAACATCACATTGCTTAAACAAAAGATGCAATCGCGCCACCTGAACCGCTACTTCCTGATAAGTAAGCGTTACATCTTCACCATAATTAGTATATGCGGGAAGATACCAGTTTTTACGAAAACTATCTTCAAACAGCCGAATAAAGTTTTTCTTGATCATAGATTTATTACAAATTTATTACGGACAAAAATAATAAAAATACACAAAATACAAAAAAATGTGCAGAAATACTGTGATTTGTTTATTTACCTCGATTAATAAAATTTAGTATCTTTGCAGTTTCAAACAGACATTAGCATACAGACATCAGATATCAGACAAAATTATATGGATAAAGCAAAAAGAATATTAACGTCTGCTGTCTGACATCCGATATCTAAAAATCTAAACAAATATGAATATCTCTTATAATTGGCTGAAAAATTACATCAACACCACTATTGAGCCCGTGGAATTGGGTAAAATTTTAACTTCAATCGGCTTGGAAGTAGGAAGCGTGGAAGAAGTTCAAACCGTAAAAGGCGGCTTAGAAGGACTGGTAATTGGTGAAGTATTGACTTGCATTAATCACGAAAATTCAAATCATTTACACGTTACAACCGTGAATGTTGGCGGAACCGAACCGCTTCAGATTGTTTGCGGCGCACCAAACGTAGCGGCGGGACAAAAAGTAGTGGTGGCAACCATTGGCACAAAGCTTTATTCCGGCGATGAAAGTTTTACCATCAAACGTTCCAAAATTCGCGGGGTGGAATCATTTGGGATGATTTGCGCTGAAGATGAAATTGGATTGGGAACAAGCCACGATGGCATTATGATTTTGCCTGCCGATGCAAAAGTAGGAACTTTAGCCAAAGATTATTTTGGTGTAAAAAACGATACACTTATTGAAGTAGATATTACTCCCAACCGTGTAGATGCGGCTTCTCACTACGGAGTAGCTCGAGATTTGGCAGCATATTTTTCACTAATAGACGATAATATTGAATTAACAAAACCATCGGTAGAAAATTTTACTGTTCAAAATACAAATTTGTCCATTCCCGTAAAAGTGGAAAACAAAGAAGCATGCCCACGATATGCAGGAATAACAATTTCGGGAGTAAAAGTAACAGAATCTCCAAAATGGCTGAAAGATGTTCTTTCCACAATCGGTTTGCGACCTATAAATAATGTGGTAGATGTTACAAATTATGTTCTCCACGAAATGGGACAACCTTTACACGCTTTCGATGCGGATAAAATCACTTCGGAAGAAGTAAGAGTAAAAAATCTACCTGAGGGAACTCCTTTTACAACGCTTGATGGTGTTGAAAGAAAACTGCATGAAGATGATTTGATGATTTGTAACGGCGATGAACCGATGTGCATTGGAGGTGTTTTCGGAGGTTTAACTTCAGGAGTTACTGAAAATACACAAAATATTTTTCTTGAAAGCGCATATTTTAATCCTGTAAGTATACGTAAAACCGCTCGCCGACATGGTTTGAATACCGATGCTTCGTTCCGTTTTGAACGTGGAATCGATCCTTCAAATACGGTATATGTTCTAAAACGTGCTGCTGTGCTAATTCAGGAAGTGGCAGGAGGAACAATTTCTTCTGATGTTGTTGATGAATATCCCACAGAAATTAAAACGTTTAAAGTTTCCGTTCGAAAGCATAAAATTGATAGTTTAATAGGGAAAAGCATCGGTGGAGAAACTATCAAAAAAATTCTGAAAGGGTTAGAAATGGAAATTGTTTCGGAGGATAATGAAAAATATGAATTACTTGTTCCTGCCTATCGTGTGGATGTGCAACGCGATGTAGACGTGATTGAAGATATTTTGCGTATTTACGGATATAACAATGTGGAAATAGGAGAAAAACTGATTTCTACATTAAGTTACAGTAAAAAACCGGATAGCTTCAGATTACAAACGCTTGTCTCGGAACAACTTACAGCGCAAGGTTTTAACGAAGTGCTAAATAATTCGTTGACAAAGGGAAGTTTTTACACTAATTTAAACGACTATACCGATAAACAAAGCGTTAAAATCATCAATGCGTTGAGTTCCGATTTGAATGTGATGCGACAAACGTTGCTTTTTGGCGGGATGGAAAATATTGCATACAATATTAATAGAAAGAATTCAGATTTGAAATTATATGAATTCGGAAACTGTTATCATTTTATTCCGGAAAACAAAAAAACAGATGAAACGCTTTCTGTTTACACGGAGGAATATCATCTTGCATTATGGATTACAGGAAATAAAAATGTAAATTCGTGGGCGACATCAGAACAAAAAGCGTCCGTTTATGAATTAAAAGCATACGTGCAAAATATTTTGATACGTTTAGGATTTGGAGTACAAGAACTTTTAATGGAAGATTATGTGAGTGACATTTACTCTCAAGCGATGAGCATCAAAACTAAAAACGGAAAACTTCTTGGAACTTTTGGTATTGTCAGTGATATTTGCAAAAAATTAACCGACATAGAAACTGAAGTATATTATGCTGATTTACTTTGGGATAATATTCTTTCCGAGTTAGATATTCACGTGGTAAAATACAAGGAATTACCAAAATATCCGGAAGTACGAAGAGATTTGGCATTACTAATTGATAAAAACATTACATTTGCTGAAATTGAGAAAATTGCTTACGAAACCGAAAAACAATTGCTGAAAAACGTAATATTATTTGATGTGTACGAAGGAAAAAATCTGGAAGCAGGTAAAAAATCGTATGCAGCAAGTTTTATTCTGCAGGATGAAAACAAAACCCTGACTGACAATGTAATTGATGGCATAATGAAAAAAATTCAGCAAAATCTGGAAAATAAATTAGGAGCAAAATTAAGATAAATATTTACCACTCTAAAAAATTAAAAACATCATGAAAAAAATTCTTTCTATCGTTATTTTACTATTTGTTTTGTCTTCTTGCGGACAAAAAAGAGAAGCCGTATCTTTTGAAAAAATTGATGTTCAAATTAACGATCAATGGGGTAGAAATTACAGCTTACAAATAGATAAAGAAGGAAATACAACCACTTCTGTTGACGATCCAAGAAGTTCAAAGAAAGATTATTCTTTTTTAATGAATGAACAAATTCTTGACAGCATTTCAAAAGTTGCAAAAAAAATAGATATTGCAAAACTTGATACGGGTTATAACGATAGTTGTAGTATTTGCATCGGTTACAAAATAACCATGATGAAAGACGGACAAACCGTCAACACGCACGTTAAAAATATTCAAAGCAACCCCAACATTGCGGATCTGGATAAATTGGTAAGTTTGCTTTATAATGTCGTTAGAACAACCGACAGGAATCCCGAAGCATTAAAAAGAAAAACAGATTAAATATAAAACTAAATAAAAATAGCGCCGAATTTCAGCGCTATTTTTATTTTTCAGAATGCTCTCTTTTATTGTTTAACTCGTTCCACATAAGAACCATCGCGTGTGTCAACCTTGATCATTTCACCTTCGTTGATAAATAAAGGAACACGTATTTCAGCACCGGTTTCCAATGTTGCAGGTTTGGTTGCGTTGGTTGCTGTATCGCCTTTAAGTCCTGGCTCTGTGTAGGTTACCAATAAATTTACAGAAATAGGCAATTCTGCAAAGAGCACCGTTTCAGAGTCGGCATGTGTAACAACTTCCACTTCCATTCCTTCTTTCAGAAAATCAACACCCGTAATCAAATCTTTTGCTATTGGAATTTGCTCGTAAGTTTCGTTATTCATAAAGTTATAACCCATATCATCCTGATATAGATATTGATAAGGACGATGCTCAATGCGAACTTCATCGATTTTTGCTCCTGAAGGAAATGTGCGGTCAATAACTCTACCTGTTACCACATTTTTCAGTTTTGTACGTACAAAAGCGGGACCTTTTCCCGGTTTCACATGTAAAAATTCTACTACATAATAATATTGACCATCCATATCAATACACAACCCATTTTTAATATCTGCTGTTGAAGCCATAAAATTTTATTTTTGTCGTTTTATAATGCTTGTTAAAAGGAATGCAAAAGTAATACATTTTTACGAAACAGCAAAATGATCTCTCGTAAAACACTAATAATGAATTATCTAATTAAAAAAGCAACTGTATTCCCATTAAAATTGACCGCATAATTTATAAATATTTATAAAAGGAACTGAAAGTCAGAACTTATTTTATACATTTGCAAGCTTTTTCCTTGTATATTTTATTTATTTTTTAACTATATGAAAAATTTATACTCGCTTCTTATCTTCTTAGTTATTTCTATTTCTGTCTTCGCACAAGAACCTTCAGGTTATTATAATAGTGCAGAAAACAAAACTTCAGCGGCGTTAAAAACGGCTTTGTCTTCCATTATTTCAGCAAATTATGTTGATAAAGGATACGATTATCTTTACACTATTTACGAAACCAGCGATAATTTACCTAATGGTAAAGTGTGGGATATGTATTCTGCTAAAGCCGATGGCACCGCAAATTATTATTATACACATAATTCAAATACCTGTGGAAGTTACAACAGTGAAGGAGATTGCTATAATCGCGAACATACGTTTTGTGATTCATGGTTAGGAGCGGCATCACCACAACGTTCAGACGCTCATCATATTTTACCCACTGATGGTTATGTAAACAATCGTAGAAGTTCTTATCCGCACGGGAAAGTTGGCTCAGCAACCTGGACCTCAAGTAATGGTTCTAAATTAGGAAGTTCTGACGCGTCAACCGGTTATAGTGGAACTGTCTTTGAGCCAATTGACGCTTTCAAAGGAGATTTTGCGCGTATGTATTTTTATGTTGCTACCCGTTACGAATCAAAAATTGCCGGATGGGTAAATAATGGCTCTGCAAATGCAATACTTGACGGAACTTCATATCCTGCGTACAAATCTTGGTTTTATAATCTGATGCTCCAATGGAACAGATTAGACCCTGTAAGTCAAAAAGAAATTGACAGAAACAACGCCATTTATAAATATCAGAAAAACCGAAATCCATTTATTGATCATCCTGAATTAGCCGAATATATTTGGGGAAATAAAACAGGAATACCATGGACATTAAACAACACATCACCTTACTTGTCAACACCATTGACAGGTTCAACGGTAGATTTTGATAAAGTTGCATATCAACAAACAGCGACTAAGACTATTGCCATTTTAGGGGCAAATCTTACCGGCGATTTGACATTAGCTTTAAGTGGTACAAACGCATCCAATTTCAATATTTCAACTACAACCATAACAAAAGCAGATGTTCAAGCAGGTTATAATCTTACAATAACATATAACGCGATTACTTTAGGTAAAAACTCTGCCATTTTAACAATAACCGGCGGTGGAATTTCCACGGTTACCATTAATTTATCAGCAACTGCTACAGACTCTTTTTTAGCGCTTGCCGCCACCAACATCACATCCTCCGGTTTCACTGCAAACTGGACCAGTTCTGTAAATGCTAACGATTATTTATTAAACGTGTACTCATATCAGGGAAGTGGAATTGTCTCAACCACATTACTGGAAGAAGACTTTGCATCGGGTTTACCAAGCACCTGGACTAGCTCAGGATACACCGACAATGCAACGTCAAGCAATATGCGTTTAGCTTCATCTTCAAATCCGGGTAGTATAACAACGTCATCTTTGGATTTATCAACAGCAACAACCCTTCTCGTTAGAGCAAAACAATACAGCAATGATACAGGAGCCAAATTATATATCACTTCAGGAACAGATTCGATTGCTGCATTGGTTACTTCAACAGCAAATCAGGATTTCACAGTCACAGTACCTGAGTTGACATCGTCTTCCACTTTAACTTTTTATGCCAATAAAGGAAGCCGTGTTTATTTGGACTATGTAAAACTAACCACACAAGGTTCGGTAGTTACACCTGTTTCTGCATTTGGATTTCCAAAATCTGTAGGAAGCATATTGAATTACACCGTTAATGGATTAGAGAGTGATTCAACTTATTACTATACCGTTACACCTCAAGGAAACGGAGCTTCCATATCAGATATTATAAGAGTAAAAACATTGATGAATACAGCTGTATCAAATAAGCCTTCATTACCAATCACTTGGTATATTTCTGGAAACACACTTTATATAAATGATCTTTCCGAAAACTCAAGATTAAAAATATACGATATTTTAGGAAAATCAGTAAAAGAAATATCTGATTCGAAATCCAAAGAACACACAACACTTCCACATAAAGGAATTTATCTAATTCAGATAAGTAAAGACAGAACAAATTCGACATTAAAAGTTATTTATTAAACATCATTTAATTACCTATTGAGAGCGTTATTTTTTAGCGCTCTTTTTTTTATGCATTCACAAAACGGCATATAATTTAAAGAAAAGGAAATTATTAATTTTTTAATAGAACAAAAATAAATATATTTGCGTTGAATGTAATATTGAATAAAAATTATAAAAATATTTACTAAAAACTATGAAGATACACGAATATCAAGCGAAAGAGATTTTTGCGAATTATGCTATTCCTGTAACTCGTGAAACTCTTTGCTACACCGTGGATGAAGCCGTTTCTGCTTCCGAAAAACTCGGATTTCCTTGTGTAGTAAAAGCACAAGTTCTCACGGGCGGACGTGGAAAGGCAGGAGGCGTAAAATTAGTTAAAAACACAGACGAAGGACAAAAAGCCGCTGAGGCAATTCTCGGGATGGACATCAAAGGTTACAAAGTAGAAAAAATACTTGTAGCAGAAGGGGTGAAATTTCACAAAGAGATTTACGTAGGTTTAACTATCGATAGAAACACTAAATCGGTAATTTTGATGGCAAGCAAAGAAGGCGGAGTAGAAATAGAAGAAGTTGCCAAAGAAAATCCCGATGCCATTCTGAAATTTCCCATTGATGCGGACTTAGGAATGACTCCTTTTTTAGCGCGCAAAATTGCATTTAAACTTTTCGATGATTTTAATCTTGTAAAACAAGCTACCGATTTATTTCAAAAATTATATAAAATCACCTTTGAAACCGATGCAAGTCTGGTAGAAATCAATCCGTTGGTAATTACCGATGACAACAAATTACTTGCATTGGATGGAAAAATGAATTTTGACGATAACGCTCTTTTCCGCCAGCCGGAAATTGAAAAACTAAACGAACCCGATGCCGATGAGCAAAAAGAGCTGGAAGCCAAAGAAAAGGGACTAAGTTATATTCGTTTGGACGGGAACATTGGTTTTATGGTAAATGGAGCCGGACTTGCTATGGCTACCATGGATATGATAAAACTTTACGGAGGCGAACCTGCCAATTTCCTTGATATCGGAGGAAGTTCAAACCCACAAAAGGTGATTGACGCTATGAATTTATTACTTTCCGATAAAAATGTGAAAGTAGTGATGATTAATATTTTCGGCGGAATTACGCGTTGCGATGACGTTGCAAAAGGACTTCTCGAAGCATTGAAACAAATTGATGTAAAACTTCCGATTGTTGTTCGGCTTTCAGGAACAAATGCAAAAGAAGGATTGGAAATTTTGAAAGGAACAAGCTTAACCGTTGTTGAATCAATGAGCGATGCTGCACAAAAAGCAATTTCATTAGCAAAATCAGAAATTAGAAGTTAGAAATTAGAAAATTTAATCTAAATAAAATTTCTAAATATGAGTGTTGAATTAAAAGACAGAACACAAATATTTTCAATTTCAATCATTGATCTCGCAGAAAACTTAGGGTATTCCGCCACAAAAAAGATTGTAATAAATCAATTGGTTAGAAGCGGAACCTCTGTTGGAGCAAATTACAGAGCTGCATGCAGAGCCAGAAGCGATAAAGAGTTTGTTGCAAAATTAAACATTGTTTTAGAAGAGGTTGATGAAACTTGTTTTTGGCTGGAAATCATAAAATTAAAAAATTGGATAAATGTTGATAAAGAATTAAAAGAATCAAATGAACTAACTGCAATTTTTGTAACTATACTGAAAAACATGAATCAAAAAATGCAAAATTCTAATTCGACTTCTTCAAAAGTCTAACTTCTAATTTCTAACTTTAATATGAGCATTTTAATAAGTAAAAATACAAAACTCGTTGTACAAGGAATTACAGGACGAGACGGCGGATTTCACGCCGGTAAAATGAAAGCGTATGGAACAAATGTAGTGGCTGGAGTTTCTCCCGGAAAAGGCGGACAAACAACAGAAAACAATGTTCCTATTTTTAACACGGTAGCAGATGCCGTAAAAGAAACCGGCGCCGATGTTTCTATAATATTTGTTCCGGCTCCGTTTGCAGCGGACGCTATTCTTGAAGCATCGGAAGCGGGAATAAAATTGGTAGTTGCCATTACGGAAGGTGTTCCCACATTGGATATGGTAAAAGTTATGCCGTATTTGAAGAAAAACGGGACAAAACTGATTGGCCCAAACTGCCCGGGACTGATTACGCCCGAAGAATCGTTGATAGGAATTCTTCCGGGAAATATTTTCAAAAAAGGAAACGTGGGTTTGATGAGCCGCAGCGGAACATTAACTTACGAAATGGTAAATCAACTTACCACCAACGGAATCGGGCAAAGCACATGTGTAGGAATTGGCGGAGATCCTGTTGCCGGATTATATTATCAGGAATTGTTACAAATGTTCCAGGACGACCCTGAGACAGAAGCGATTGTGCTGATTGGAGAAATTGGAGGCGATGCAGAAGAACGAGCCGCCGATTTCATTAAAAAACATGTAACTAAACCCGTAGTAGCATTTATTGCAGGACAAAGCGCTCCTCCCGGAAAACGAATGGGACATGCCGGAGCAATTATTTCGAGTGGAAGCGGAAGCGCTGCCGAAAAAATTGCCGCTTTTGAAGCTGCAGGAGTTCCTGTCGCACGCAAACCACAAGATATTCCGATGTTGATAAAGAAAGCGATGCAATATTCTTGAAAACAGCAGCAAGAGGCAAGCGATAAGCTGAAAGCAAAACCGAATAGCAATTTTTTTGTTATTCGGTTTTTTGTTTGGAATTATGAAATAAAATATCTACTTTTGACCACAAATGAATAATCAAAACAAAGATATTGATTTGGTACTGAGAAGGATATTTGCTGTTCTTCTTTTAGGATTTGCGTTGTTTGTATTTAAAAACATGACCAACTCCAATACAGCTATTCTAAAATACAGAGAAACAGCTGTTAAAAGTATCGTACAAATCAATCATTCTGCAACTCTTGCAAAAATTATTTCCTCCCCTAACACAACTACTGTTTTCACTTCTTATAAATATGTTATTGACTACGATATAGATGTGTGTAAAGCAACATCTTCAATTATCAAAATACATCATTTATTGAAATGCCGTGAAGAGCAGTTTTCAAAGATCAAACCACTTATTTCCACCTTTTATTCCTATTTTATACGTTCTGCCTTAAATTCTGAAGACGGGATTTCGGTTTCATAAATTCATTTTACTTTTTATTTATTTTTCAATTCTTCTTTTTCGGAAATAAAGAATTGAATATCTATTCATTTTTAAAAATCAAAAAATATGAAACCAATTATTTATATATTATCAACACTGTTATTTTTAAGTATTTTTACGTTCGGATGTTCAAAATCCGCAACAGGGCATAAACAGACAGTCAGAATTCAAAGTAATGTAGAGAATTCAAATCAGGATTTACTTTCGCAATCGAATTTAATCATTGAAAAAAGATTAAAAGTCTTTGGATTGAACGATTTTGAGGTAAAAAATGTTGAAAATTCTATTCAAATCACGTTTAATGATTCAATAAATTTAGATGAAATCTCGCCTTTGCTTACTTCAAAAGGTGAAGTCGGTTTTTATGAAACGTATGATCGAGACAGCCTAACTAAGTTATTAAATAATAATGATAAACTGTTTTCTTTGCTTGATATTCCATTAGGAAAAGAAATTTCACCTGCAATTTTAGGTTATGCTGCTGAACAAAACAAAGCTGAAATTGATAAATACATTGCAGCACACTACGTTAGCAAACCGGGAAATGGAATCCGTTTCGTATGGAGCGAAACACCGGATAAAAATGGAAAATATGCCTTGTATTTATTGAAAAATAAACCGACACTGACTAAATCGCAAATTCTGACATCGGAAATCCAAGATTTGGAAAGTAAAAATCCTGATTTGATGATTCAGTTTTCAGATTCTGGCAGCTTGGTTTGGCGAAATCTTTCAAAAAGCAGTATAGGCAAACCTATTGCAATGGTTGTTGATAATCAAGTTGTTATTGCCCCGAATTTAATGTCGGAAATTACAAGCGGTAAATGCCAGGTAACAGGAAGGTTCTCTAAAGAAGAACTTTCTTATTTAAAATCCATCATCAACAGTGATGAATTGCCGTTGGAATTTACATTGATGAAATAAATTGTCATTCATTGTGATTTTCAACAACTAAATTATTAAACCGAATTTCAGATTTTTTGGAATTCGGTTTTTTTTGTTTGTTGATAAGACTTAAAAATAGGCAATTCAAAGAAAAAAACGTACATTTGCGTTTTCTTAGACCAAAAGAGTCAAGAACCAAGAATCAAGGCAAAGAAACTCGAAACAAAAAACCAGAGACAAAACATGGCTTTAAATTACATTTGGATAGCATTTATTCTCATTGCTTTTGTGGTGGCTTTGGTGCAGATGATTTTTTTCGGCAATATGAGTATTTTCAACGATATTCTCCAATCTATTTTTGGTTCGGCAAAAACCGGTTTTGAAGTTTCACTGGGACTTACAGGAATTCTTACTTTTTGGATGGGAATTTTGAAAATAGCTGAACAAGGCGGTATGATGAAAACTTTATCGCGAATGGTGGCACCGTTTTTTACTAAAATATATCCTGAAATTCCAAAAGATCATCCGGCATTAAGCAGCATTTTCCTCAATATGTCGGCAAATTTGCTTGGATTAGATAATGCAGCAACTCCTATGGGATTACAAGCTATGCAGCAAATGCAGGAATTGAATCCTAAAAAAGATACTGCTTCTAATCCGATGATTATGTTTCTGGTATTGAACACTGCCGGTTTAATTCTTGTGCCAATGACAGTAATGATGTATCGCGCACAATTTGGAGCGGTAAATCCCGCCGATGTTTTTCTTCCCATTATTGTTGCTACACTTTGCGCTTGGCTCACAGGATTGATTTTGGTTGCGGCAATTCAAAAAATAAATTTATTCAATCGTGTAGTTTTAAGCGTTTTAGCTGTTTTAGTAGGATTTATCATTGCTTTGGTCTATTTTTTCAGTCGTCTTCCGCAAGAAAAAATCACACAATATTCCAGTTTTGCTGCTGCATTTTTGATATTGTCTATCATTCTTATTTTTGTAATTACCGCCGTACGTAAAAAAATCAATGTATATAATTCTTTTATAGAAGGAGCCAAAGAAGGATTTCAGGTAGCCGTAGGAATTATTCCGTATTTAGTTGCCATTTTAGTTGCCATTGGAATGTTTCGTGCCTCGGGTGCAATGGATTTACTTGTAAACGGAATCCGTTATTTAGTGGCTCTGACCGGTGCAAATACCGACTTTGTTGACGCGCTTCCAACGGCTTTTATGAAACCGCTAAGCGGCAGCGGCGCACGTGGAATGATGATTGAAACAATGAAAACGTATGGTGCAGATTCTTTTGTGGGACGGCTTTCATGCTTAATTCAAGGATCGACCGATACCACTTTTTATATTTTGGCGGTTTATTTTGGTTCGGTAAAAATAACCAACACTCGTTATGCCGTTGTAGCCGGATTAATTGCAGATTTTGTAGGAATTATTGCGGCAATTTTACTTGGATATTTGTTTTTTCATTAACTTNCCANNTCTAAAAAAGAGTTTTTTAAAAATTCATCAAACGCTAATATGATAAACTTTATTTCTGAAAACATAAAGTTACCTGATATTGAACAAAATAAAATCTCCGATTGGATAAAATCGATTGTAACGTCTTATGGAATGAAAANGGGCAATATCAATTATNTATTTTGTACCGATGATCGTATTCTGGAAGTGAACAAACAATATTTACAGCACGATTATTATACCGATATTATTACTTTTGATTATACCATAAAAAACAAAATNTCAGGCGATATTTTTATCAGTTTAGACACTGTAAAAAGTAATTCTGAAGAACAAAAAACAAATTATAAAGAAGAGTTATTGCGAATCATTATTCATGGAATTTTGCATCTTTGNGGTCAGGACGATAAAAACCCTACAGACAAGGCAGAAATGACAAGGAAAGAAAATCTTGCTTTAGAGCAATTTTCAAATAGTTAATTTTACAATATTGTTAAGTATTAAAAACACAAACTTAATTTAGCAATAAATTGTTAAAATCAAATCTGTTAAATCATCAAATTAACTAAAATAGAAAGATTATCATTATTTTTGTTGCTAATTTGAGAAGAAAGCGTAAAATTTATTGCTCAAAAACACGTTGTAATTTTATTCGGTAAAATTAATTTGATTTATTATGNATTCTTACATTCAAAAAGCAACGTTTTTGAGTATATTTTTTTGGAGTTTGATTAGTGGAACTGCTATTGCTCAAGAAAATAAAGAATATCTGGCAGAAATAGGAATACAAGTCGGAGGAAATATTTATGCAGGCGATGTAAACACCATCGCACGTAAAAGTAGTTTTATAGACAATACAAACAATATTCAACCTGATTTAGGTGTTTTTTTTCGTTACAAGTTTAACCCGCGAGTAGCATTAAGGTTGGGGTACGATTTTACATCGGTAAAAGGAGATTATGTTTACGCTAATACCTCCACTGATACATATAACGTAACACTTAATAACAACAAAATAGGAATTGTAGATTTTTGGGGAGAATATAATTTTTTTGATTACGAGAACAACAAATATAAACGTTACAGTAAAACATATTCCCCATACATTTTTGCAGGAATAGGTTATATGATGATGCCCGAGAGCAAAACAGAAACCACGAAAGCTGTAACACTGCCGTTTGGTTTTGGAGTAAAAGTTAANTTAGCNACACGTTGGAATTTAAACTTACAATGGACAAATCATTTGCTGTTTTCCGATAATTTGGAAGGACTGCCTGAATATGACAATCCAAATCCTCAAACTAAGGCTAATTTGTTGAATAACGATTTATTGTCGGGCTTAAATATTGGTTTAAGTTTCGATTTTTTGGAAAAACCGTGCGATTGTAAAAATGGCGGATATAAAGCCTCAAAAGCNCCCAAAACAAGAAAACCGATAAATAACTCAAAAAGCAAATCGAAATAAAGATAAAATAAATGACTTCCATTAAAGAGAAGATTGATTTAAACCGGCTGCCAAAACATATTGCTATAATTATGGATGGCAACAGGCGTTGGGCAAAAGAACGAGGTGAAGACGCCATTGTTGGTCATCAACATGGAGTTATTTCTGTGAGAAAAACCACCGAAGCTGCTGCTGAAATTGGAATAAAATATCTTACTCTCTATACCTTTTCTACCGAAAATTGGAATCGTTCACAAGACGAAGTAGATTTTTTAATGGAACTCTTGGTGGATACTATTGAAAAAGAAACACCCGATTTGAATAAAAATAACATTCGCATTCTCACTATCGGTAATTTAAACGGACTTCCTGAAAAAACAAGAGACAAATTTAAACGTTGTATGGAAGTTACCTCAAAAAATACGCGACTGAATTTAGTTATAGCGCTCAATTATTCATCACGATGGGAAATAACCAATGCNGCAAAAAGCATAGCTATAGATGTAGCAAACAATGCGTTGNAAACAGAAAAGATTGATGAAAACACAATATCAAGATACTTAACTACCAACAATATTCCGGATCCCGAATTACTTATACGCACTAGTGGGGAAATACGTTTAAGTAATTTTTTATTATGGCAACTTGCATATACCGAACTTTGTTTCCCCGATGTTTATTGGCCTGATTTCAGGGAAGAAAACCTTTATGAAGCCATTTACGAATATCAAAAACGCGACCGTCGTTTTGGTAAATAATAAAATTAAATAATTTTTTTTGACAGATATACTTTTCAACAACCCTATGCGATACAACAAATCATTTATCCTTTTTACGTTGCTCGTTTTAAGCCAAATCATCTCAGCTCAAACTACAAGTAAAACAGATACCATTTACAATTTTGAAATAGATTATTCCACTCCAAAACAATATACCATTGCGGGNATTGATGTAGTTGGCGCCGAAAATTATGAAGATTTCGTGCTGATTGGATTCTCAGGGCTGGAAGTAGGTAAAACAATTACCATTCCCGGCGATGAAATTACAAGCGCTGTGAAAAAGTTTTGGCAGCAATCTTTGTTTTCCGAAATAAAAATTTATCCATCCAAAGCCATTGATGATAAAATTTGGTTGATAATTGACTTAAAGCCACGACCAAAAGTTTCAGAAATAAATTATACCGGAGTTAAAAAATCGGAAAAAGAAGACATCGATAAACAAATTGGGATATTAAAAGACAAGCAAATTACTCCAAACATGTCGGACAGGGCAAAAATACTCATAAAACGATATTTAGATGAAAAAGGATTTGCCAATGCCGAAATAAAAGTTTTACAACGCGACGACCCTGCAAAAAAAGGTTATGTTATTGTAGATGTGGATATTGACAAAAAACTTAAAACCAAAGTACATAAAATCCACGTTACGGGAAACGAAAATTTATCTTTCAATAAAATAAATGCGGCAATGAAAAANACAAACGATGGAAACATACGTAATATNTTCCGCACTAAAAAATTTGTTCGCGATTTATACGAAAAAGACAAAGTAGCTGTAATAGAGAAATACAACGAAATAGGTTACAGAGATGCTTATATCGTTTCAGACAGTGTAACCCCTTACGATAATAAATCGGTAGATGTTCATCTTACAATAAACGAAGGAAAAAAATACTATTTCCGCAATATAACCTGGGTGGGAAATACTATTTATCCTCACGAATACTTAACGTCCATATTGAATATCAAAAAAGGCGACGTGTACAATCATAAACTGTTGATGGAAAGATTGGAAACAGACGAAAACGACGCTGTTGCCAAACTCTATAGAGATCGCGGTTATTTATTTTTCCACATAAATCCTGTAGAAACCGCCATTGAAGGAGATTCTATTGATTTTGAAATACAAATGTACGAAGGGAAACCCGCCACTATAAATGAAGTTATTATTTCCGGTAACGACCGCGTATATGAAAANGTGATTCGTCGTGAGTTGAGAACCAAGCCGGGACAACTTTACAGTCAAGACGATTTTATACGTTCACTCCGAGAACTNTCTCAAATGGGNCATTTTGATCAGGAACAGTTAATGAAAGATGCGCAAGCCGGAGGAATTATACCCGATCAGGAAAACGGAACTGTCGATTTGAATTACAAAGTAACCACCAAGAGCAGTGATCAGGTGCAACTATCTGCAGGTTGGGGAGCAGCAGGTTTGGTGGGAAGTTTAGGATTTACATTTACCAANTTTGCCATACAGAATTTGTTTAACAAGGATATGTANCGTATAGTTCCTCAAGGAGAAGGGCAAACATTTTCTATTAANGCACAAACCAATGGTAAATATTATACTTCGGCAAGTTTGTCGTTTTTAGAACCNTGGCTTGGAGGAAAACGCCCGAATTCTCTTTCCGTATCACTATTTTATACAAGTACTTCCGATATGAGCGACCGTTATTATAACTCTTTAAGCTCTTCATATTACAATTATTATAATAGTTATAGTAGTTATAATAATTATGGAAGTTCTTCTTATTATTCTGATTATGGCTCAGAAGTAGATAAGACCAAATATATGCGTACTTTTGGTATTAATGTAGCTTATGGTAAACGCTTGAACTGGCCCGACGACTATTTTTCTCTTTCAACCGGATTATCTTATCAGCGATATATGTTAAGCAACTGGAGCAGAGTTGAAGTGGGATTACCTTTTTCAACCGGAGTTTCAAATGATTTCAACTTAAATTTAACATTAATGCGGAGTTCTATCGATAATCCTCTATTTACACGCAAAGGTTCGACTTTTTCATTAGGTCTGGAAATAACTCCACCCTATTCCTTATTAAACGGCAAGGATTATTCTACCATTTCAGACACGGAAAAATACAANTTNCTTGAATATCANAAATGGAAATTNAGNGCNAAAAACTTTATTTCTTTAATACCANCTATAAATAAAACTCCCGTATTGATGACCAGAGCAGAATTTGCGTACATAGGACATTATAACAAAAATGCAAGGACACCGTTTGGNACNTATATGGTTGGNGGNGANGGAATGTCAGGATATTCAGGTTATACNAGAGAATATATCTCNTTNCGNGGTTANCAAACCGGCGGNTTAACTTCNTATTACAATCCAAGTTATTTATACAGTAAATTTACAATGGAACTCCGAGTTCCTATTTCATTGGAACAAAATGCTACCATTTGGGGATTAGGATTTTTAGAAGCCGGAAATGCCTACAACACAATAAAAGAATANAATCCTTTTGACTTAAAACGTTCTGCAGGTGTTGGCGTTAGAATAGTATTGCCAATGTTTGGATTAATGGGAATTGACTGGGGTTATGGATTTGACAGACAAATAGATGAAACATCTGCAACGAAACATCACGGAAGTGAGTTCCATTTTGTACTCGGAAAAGAACTTTAAATTTTGATTATTAGACCTTTAATTACAAAATATGATTTTGGCAAAGATTTTGATATGCCATATATGATTTAATTAAACACTTTAATCTTAACTAAAAATGAAAAAAATATTTTTAGCTTTATGCTTACTCACAAGCGTTAGCTTTGCAGCACAAGCGCAAAAATTTGCAACAGTGGATATGAGTTACATTATGAAAAACATCCCTGCTTACGAAAGCGCTAACGAACAACTGAACCAAGTTTCAAAAAAATGGCAGCAAGAGGTAGATGCAGCCACAAAAGAAGTACAGGAAATGTACAAAAACTACCAAACAGAGCTTGTCTTTATGACCGAAGATGCGAAAGTAAAACGCGAAGATGAAATTGTAGCAAAAGAAAAAGCCGCTCAAGAACTGAAACGTAAATATTTTGGACCTGAGGGAGAGTTATTCAAAAAACGCCAAAGCTTGATGAAACCAATTCAGGACGAAGTTTATAATGCAGTGCAAGATATTTGCAACAGCCGTGATTTACAGTTNGTTTTTGATAAAAGTTCTTCAATGAATGCTATTTTTGTTTCTCCAAAATTAGACATTAGTGATGAAGTTTTGAAAAAATTGGGTTATTCAAAATAAATGATTATTTTTGCACTCCCCAAAATGAATATAAAGTTTTACAAATTAATAAATTAAAAAAAAATGATTAAGAAATTTGCTTTATTCTTGATTGCCTTGTTACCTGTGGGATTGATGGCGCAAGAAGTAAAATTAGGACACGTTAATTCTCAAGAAATCCTTTCAATTATGCCTGAAAGAGTTGAAATTGAAAAACAATTAAACCAAACTCAGACTGATTGGGAAAATGAATTATTAAAAATGCGTGAAGAATATAATGGTAAAGTAAAAAAGTTTGTGGATGAACAAGCAACAATGTCTGAAACCATTAAACAAGCACGTCAAACAGAAATAGCAGACATAGAGCAAAGAATCACTACTCTCAATCAAACGGCACAAAATGACTTAGTTAAAAAACAACAAGAATTAACCGCTCCTATGATTGAAAAAGTGAAAAAAGCCATTGATGCAGTCGGCGCAGAAGGAGGTTATACATACATATTCGATGTTGTATCACAAGCTATTGTTTATCAATCGCCAAAAGCAAATGATGTAACTCCGCTTGTTAAGAAAAAATTAGGGTTAACAGGAACTACCACAACAAAACCTGCAACAACAACTCCAAGCAAATAAGCTAATAGCAATTATATAACATAAAACCCGTTTCAATTAGTTGAAACGGGTTTCTTTTTTCTCCTATCTACAAAG